>CAKPAT010000006.1 GCA_934133155.1 uncultured Bacilli bacterium | reverse complement strand
AAAGAAGATATAATTGCCGGACTTTGTAAAAGTATCGTTTTAAACTACTTAAATAATGTTGGAAAAGGCAAAAAAATAGAAGAGCCAATCATTTTTCAAGGTGGTGTATCTAAAAATGAAGGAGTAGTCAAATACTTTAAAGAAGTATTAAATAAAGAAGTTATAACCGATGAAAATGGTCATTTGATGGGAGCGATAGGTATCGCTATCATGTCAAAAAATAATAAAACTGGAAAAACTTACAATCTGGATATATCTGAGATCCCTTTTAAAACAACAGCTTTTGAATGTGACAAATGTTCTAATAACTGCGAGATACTAGAAATTCATAAAAATGGTAAAATAATAGATAATTGGGGAAGCAAATGTGGAAGATACTAAGATGGTATCTTTTTAATTTTTCTCCTCACTATATCCTCGTTAATAAAACTTCTTGAAAAAAAGAAATCAAATCTTGCTTCACTAACTAAAGAAAGCTTATTAGTAACCATAAAATGTTTAAATAAACCATTTGTAATAAATCCCTTATCAAAATCCAAACTCATTAAAACTGCCCCAGGAACATGTCCCTTAAAACATAAATCACTTAAAGTTGGTAAACTAACCGTAAAATCATCCTTTCTAACACCAAAACACATCTTATGCCTATGGCCTTCTAAAATAAGTTTATTTAAAGGTTTAATAAAATCATTAATGGAAATAGGATGTTTCACAATAATCTGGTCATTTTGAATATTAATAATCCCAAATCCGTAGCCAAAACTAATCAAATCAAATCTTTTATTAATTTCACCTTGGACATCTAAACCAGTTAAATCGAAAACATCATAATCATGATTGCCCAAACAAATTAAATTAATAATGCGCTCATCATAAGGATAATTTTCTAAAGCAAAAGAAACCTGCTCAAAAGGATCCATAATAGCCTGCCTTCCTTTAGTAAAAATCCCATCAATCAAATCGCCACCATTAATAATCACATGAATATCATTATCTATACAAAAATCATAAACTAAATACAAATAATCTAAATTTTGAAGAAAATTTCCAAAATGTAAATCCGAAATAAGCATCGCTTTAAAGTTATTGGAAGAAAGCTTTAAATTAACCGTATTTGTTTTAAAATCATGTTTTTCAAAAACCAAATCACCGCTATCTAAAACCGTCCTTTTGAAATTATACTTACACGCTAAATCATAAACCTCATCTAAAGAAAGAGAAGTTTTAAAAGCAATATCTCTTAAACTAAACCCATCAATCATCAAATTTAAAACTTCATTTTTCATCAAATCACCAATTAAAATTTTACCACAAGTCATTAAAATATTTGACATAAAATCAATAATAGTGTATAAATTAATTTAAGAAAGGACTGATTTATATGAGTAAAAGTCTAGTCATAGTGGAATCTCCAACTAAAATAAAATATATAAGCAAATTTTTAGGAAATAATTATATTGTCTCATCAAGTAAGGGCCATATCAGAGATTTATCAACAAAAGGTAAATTTGGACTAGGAGTAGATGTAGAAGACCATTTTAAACCGGATTATAAAACAATAAAAGGCAAAAAAGCCGTAATAGACGAGCTTAAAAAAGAAGCTAAAAAAGTAGACAAAGTATACCTCGCAACCGACCCTGATAGAGAAGGAGAAGCCATTTCTTGGCACCTTTATAAATGCCTAGATTTAAAAGAAGAAAACTACGCTAGAGTAACTTATCACGAAATAACCGAAAATGCCATCAAAGAAGCATTTAAACATGAAAGAAAAATAGACCAAAATCTAGTTAATAGTCAGGAAACCAGAAGAATATTAGACAGAATAATCGGTTTTAGACTAAGTAAACTTATAAGATCAAAAACAGACGGTAGCAGTGCTGGAAGAGTGCAAAGTGTAGCCCTAAAATTAATCGTTGATAAAGAAAGAGAAATAAACGCCTTTAAAAAAGAAGAGTACTGGGAAATAGATGCGATATTTAAAGAATTTGAAGCAAAATTATTTGAAAAAAATGGTGAAAAAATTGAAATAAAAAATGAAAAAGAAGCAGACAAAATTCTAAATGAATTATCAAATGAATTTACTATATCAAATATAGAAAAAAACACAAAAAATAAAAATTCAAAACCACCATTTACTACTAGTACACTCCAGCAAGAAGCTTCAACTAAACTAAAATTTTCATCTAAAAAAACTATGAGTATTGCTCAAAAACTATATGAAGGAATAGATTTAGGCAGTGAAAACGCTGGATTAATTACATATATGCGTACCGATTCCATTAGATTGTCAAATGAATTTATAAAAAGTAGCTATAACTATATTGAAAAAACATATGGCAAAAATTATATTGGAAATGTTAAAGTAAGTAAAAAAACCGAAAACGTTCAAGACGCTCACGAAGCTATTAGACCAACAGGAATAGAAAGAACACCTGAAAGTGTAAGAGCATATCTAACTCCAGACGAATACAAACTATATAGATTAATCTACTCAAGAGCCCTTGCAAGCTTAATGGCATCAGGTAAAACTGAAAACACCACAGTAACACTAACAAATAATAACTATAATTTTAAAACATCAGGACAAATCATTGTTTTTGATGGATACCTAAAAATATATAAAGATTACGAAGAAATAAAAGATACAATTTTACCAGAATTTAAAGAAGATAAAATAATATCTGAAAACATTGAAAAGTCTCAGCATTTCACCACACCACCAGCAAGATATACCGAAGCAAAACTAATCAAAGAAATGGATGAACTTGGGATAGGTAGACCAAGCACATATGCCACAATCATTGATAACATAAAAAAAAGAGGTTATGTAACCTTAGAAGAAAGAAAATTTATACCAACCGAAATTGGCTTTGAAATAACAGATAAACTTCAAGAATATTTTAGTCACCTAATAAATGTTAAATATACAGCAGACATGGAAACAGATTTAGATAAAATAGCTGAAGGAAAAGAAATATGGTATGAAGTACTTCAAAAATTTTATGATGAATTTGAGCCATCAGTTGAAAAAGCCTTTGAAAGTATGCCTAAAAAAGAACTAGTAGAAACCGGAGAAAACTGTCCAAACTGCGGTCACCCACTAGTGATTAGAAATAGTAGATATGGAAAATTCACCGCTTGCAGTAACTTTCCAACATGTAAATACATCAAAAACGAAGAAAGAAAAGAAAATGAAATAACAGACTGTCCAAACTGTGATGGAAAAATTGTTGAAAAACATACCAGAAAAGGTAAAATATTTTATGGATGTAGTAATTACCCAACATGTAAAACCGCTTATTGGGATAAACCAATTGGTAAAAAATGTCCAGAATGCGGAGAAATGTTAACCGAAAAAAATAATAAAATAAAATGCACAAACTGCAGTTACACGGAGTAAAAAATGAAAGAAAAAAAAGTTAGTAAAAGATACCGCTTAATATATAAATTAAATAATTCTTCTGTAGCAATCATGCTAGATAATATAGAAACAAACTTCACATTAGCTGAAATAGACGCATACACTACAAAATTTGAAAGCGAAAAAGATTTACTTCAAAAATTAGGCTTACCTTTAAATGGTAAAATAGAAATAACCTATAAAAGTAGAGGTAATATTGCCACATTAACTCCTATATATAAAAACTTTAGTTATCTAAGAAGATTATCTTCAAATGTAGATGAAATAGAAGACTATACACTTAGATTTTTAAAACATGCAGAAAATCAAGATCTCATTTATTATCTGCAAACACATGGATTTATAAATCAAAGAATAATAGATGCTTTATATAGTTACATGGATGTTAAAGAAAAAGGAGAAAATGCCGGATTTTGGTATGAAAAATTAAAACAAGCTTTAAGTAGATACAAAGTGATAAGGGGAATTGAATTAGGTATAGATGAATATTATAAGTCCAAAGGAATGAAACAAACAGATAATATTTATATGCTAGCCTATACCGCAAATAATAAAATTGAAATAATTGATTTAAGAAAAATTTTAAATATAAAAGTTTTAGAACTCACATTAAGACAAATAGATGCCTTTACTTCAAATTATGAAAGTGAAGAAAGCTTAATATACTTTTTAAATCAAAGATACTCACCAAGCATCACATTAAACGGACATATTGTAATTACCAGTAAAAAAACAGCAAATTTACCCAAAATTGCTTACAAAAGTGAAGATATTAAAAACCTATTAATGATAGATATAAATGAAGATTTTATCAGAAGTGAAGCAAGAATATTACTTTTAAAAACTGAAGACATTAAATTATGGAATTTCTTAGTAAAAAATGATTATATATCAAAACAAATCGCAAAATGTCGCAGCATTTATTTTTCAGGAAACGACGCCAATAAAACTAAAGCATTCAGTGACTTATGCAAACTATTAGATTATGAGGCCATAAGAAATATACATATGGGAATAGAAGCCTATGAAAGAGAACTTGAAAAAAAGGAAAAAAAGGAAAATTCAAATCAGCTTGTGCTTTTTTAAAAGTAGATAATTTCTACTTTTTTTGTTGAAAAAGAAAGCTTCCAGATGTATCCTAATAATAAGGTGATAATATGTATGAATTTTTAAACTACTTAAAAAAAGAAAAAGGTTTCTCTGAAAATACTGTAAAAAATTATGAAATTGATTTAAATCAGTTTGAAGAATATTTAAAACAAAATAAAATAAAAAATCCTAACTTTGGTCAAATAAGAAATTATATCAAGTTTTTAGAAGAAAAAAAATATAAAGAAAGAACCATATCAAGAAAAATAAGCACTTTAAAAAGTTATTATAAATATTTAGAAAGTGAAAAAATAATAAAAGATAACCCTTTAAATCTAATTTCAAACCCTAAAATACCAAAAAATCTGCCTAATTATTTAAACTATGAAGATATAGAAAAAATGTTAAATACCCCCGAAGAAAATAAAGTAGGAGAAAGAGAAAAACTAATTATCGAAATGCTTTACTCATGCGGTCTTAGGGTAGGAGAACTTGTAAATATAAAAATAACCGACATTAACCAAAAAGAAAGAAAAATTTTAATTCACGGTAAAGGTAAAAAAGAAAGATATACCTACTATGGGACAAAATGCCAAAACCTATTAAAAATATATTTAAAAAATTATGAACCTAAAGATTATCTTCTAACAAATAAACATCAAAAAAAACTAGATGAAAAAATTGTCAGAAATATTGTTACAGATATATCAAGAAAATCTGGCATAGAAAAACATATCACACCCCACACATTAAGACATACCTATGCCACCCACATGTTAAATGAAGGGGCTGATTTAAAAACAGTAAGTGAATTATTAGGTCACGAAAACCTTTCGACAACACAGATTTATACACACGTATCTAACGAAAAATTAAGAGAAGTTTACTTAAAAAATCATCCACGTGCAAAAAATAAATTTAATTAAATGTGAAAGTATGTTATAATTTTAAAAGAGTAGTAAAAGAATAAGGAGGAACAATATGAAATACGTATACCTATTTACCGAAGGAAATAAAGACATGAGAGCCTTATTAGGCGGAAAAGGAGCGAACTTAGCCGAAATGACCAACATGGGTCTTCCCGTGCCTATGGGCTTAACTGTCACAACCGAGGCCTGCAATCAGTACCACCGTGAAAATGAAACATTATCCAAAGAAATAGAAAGACAAATTTTAGATGGTATAAAACAAATAGAAATAAAAACCAATAAAGAGCTTGGAAACCCTGAAAAACCATTATTACTATCTGTAAGAAGTGGCTCACCAGTAAGCATGCCAGGAATGATGGACACTATATTAAATTTAGGCCTTAATGATAAAATCGCCAAAGCCTTATCTAAAGATGAAGAAAGCATCAGGTTTATTTATGACTCATATAGAAGATTAATCATGATGTTTGCTGATGTCGTAAAAGGTAAAGGAAAAGAAGAATTTGAAAAACTTCTTACTGAAAAGAAAGAAGAAAGAAAATTAAAAACCGATTTAGAATTAAATGCCGAAGATATATATAATATTGCCATGAAATCTAAAGAAATATATAAAAAAATAACTGGCGAAGATTTTCCAGAAGATCCTAAAACTCAATTAATAGAAGCTGTTAAAGCTGTATTTAAATCATGGAATAATAAAAGAGCAATCATTTACCGTGAAATGAATAATATAAGTAATGAATTAGGTACTGCTGTTAATATTCAAAGTATGGTTTATGGAAACTTAAGTGAGAACTCTTTAACCGGTGTTCTATTTTCTAGAAACCCATCAACCGGTGAAAATAAAATATATGGTGAATACTTAGAAAAAGCCCAAGGAGAAGATATCGTATCAGGCGTTAGAACCCCAAAACCAATAGACGTTTTAGAAAGAGAAAATAAAGAGATATATTTAGAATTAGAAGGTATTGCTAAATTACTAGAAAAACATTATAAAGACATGCAAGATATGGAGTTTACAGCTGAAAATGGTAAACTGTATATGCTTCAAACAAGAGATGCTAAAAGAACCTCTTTAGCAACATTAAACGTTGCAGTTGATATGGTAAATGAAGGTCTAATTACTAAAGAAGATGCTATAAGGAAAATAAAAATATCCGACTTAGATGAACTACTTCATAAAACATTTTCTAAAGAAGATTTAAAAAAGGCTATAATTGTCACCAAAGGACTTCCGGCATCACCAGGAGCCGTAACTGGGAAAGTATGCTTTACAGTTGAAGATGTTGCTAAAAATAAAGAGGAGAATACCATCCTTGTTAGAAATGAAACATCCCCAGAAGATATCGAAGGTATGAAATATGCCAAAGGAATTATAACTGTTCATGGTGGAATGACCAGTCATGCAGCTGTTGTTGCAAGAGGAATAGGTAGATGTTGTATAAGCGGTTGTCAAGATATAACAATAAACGAAGAAGAAAAATATTTTATTGCCGGAAGTAAAAAAATAAAAGAAGGAGATTACATTTCACTCGATGGTACAAGCGGAAATATTTATTTTGGAAAATTAGAAACAGAAGATGGTAAAATAACCGGTAACTTTAAAACTTTATTAACTTGGGCTAAAGAAATTAAAAAAATAGGCGTAAAAGCTAATGCTGATACTGCAAAAGATGCCAAAGTAGCATTAGAGTTTGGCGCAGAAGGTGTTGGATTATGTAGGACCGAGCACATGTTTTTTGAAAAAGAAAAAATATTTGCTATGCGTAAAATGATTATTGCAAACACGCCAGAGGAAAAAACAAAAGCTCTAGACGAACTATATCCATTCCAAGAAAAAGACTTTGAAAATTTGTTTGAAGCATTAAATGGTAAAGTTTTAACTATAAGATATTTAGACCCACCACTTCATGAATTTTTACCTAAAAAAGAAGAAGAAATAAAAGAACTTGCCAAAAGTTTACATAAAACAGAAGAAGAAGTAAAAGAAGTTATAAACTCATTAAAACAGTTTAATCCAATGATGGGTCTAAGAGGTTGCAGACTAGATATTGTCTATCCAGGACTTGCCATCATGCAAACAAAAGCTATAATAAACGCTGCTATTAAAGTTCATAAAAAAGGAATAGAAGTTCACCCAGAAATCATGATACCATTAATTGGTGATGTAAAAGAGCTCACATACCTTAAAGAAATAATAAATAAAACAGCAAAAGAACTACTTAAAAATGAAGATATAACATATAAAGTCGGAACAATGATTGAAGTTCCAAGAAGTACCATATTAGCAGGCGAAATAGCAAAAGAAGCGGACTTCTTTAGTTTTGGAACAAATGATTTAACCCAAATGACATACGGATTTTCTAGAGATGACTCCGAAAGCTTTATTAAAGAGTACTATCAAAAAGGTATCTTAAAATTCGATCCCTTTAAAACGATAGATAAAGAAGGTGTTGGAAAATTAATGATAGTTGCTCAAAAACTTGCTAAAGCAAACAATAAAAACATTGAATTAGGTATTTGTGGTGAACACGGTGGAGATGAAGAAAGTGTTAAATTTTTCAGTGAAATAGGCATAGATTACGTATCTTGCTCACCTTATAGAGTGCCAGCTGCCATTCTTGCAGCCGCTAAAGCAGAAATAAAATGAAAGCTTTATGTATCGGTCATATAACATATGACACAACATTAATACTTGAAGAATATCCACTAAAAAATAAAAAAATAGATACAAATAAAAAAGAAGAGGGTCCAGGAGGCCCTGCCACAATAGCTGCCTTACTTCTCAGTAAATGGAAAGTAGATACAAAACTAATCGGACAAATCGGTGAAGATGAAAGTGGAAAGAAAATAAAAAAAATCTTAGAAAAAAACAAAATCAATACCGAAAATATATACAAAACAAATCAAACTGATCAAAGTTATATAATCGCTGAAAACCAAAATAGAACCGTCATAACATATGAACCCAATGGTCCATTAAATGAAAATATAGAAATAGAAAAACCAGACATCATATTAATAGATGGTTTTGAGCCAAAAATAAGTCTAGATATATTAAAAAAATATAATAAAACAAAGTCTGTAATGGATGCGGGAAGATATACTCACGGCATGTTAAGTTTAGCCAAAGAAGTGGATTATCTAATTTGTTCAAAAGATTTTGCTGAAGATTTTACTAATATTAAAATTCAAGATCAAAAAGATTTAATAAAAGTTTATAAAAAAATGGAAAAAACATTTACAAATACATTAATAATTACCCTTGGTGAAGAAGGATGCATATACACTTACAAAAACACCCTTAAAAAAATGCCATCACTTAAAGTCAAAGTTAAAGATACCACAGGAGCAGGCGACATCTTTCACGGTGCTTTCACCTACGCCATAACCAAATATGACTTAGAGACCGCGATAAAAATTGCGACAATATCATCTGCCATTTCTGTAACTAAAATAGGTGCATATAATTCAATCCCTTCTTTAGAAGAAATGTGGTCTGTTTATAGTGACATTAAATGAAGTAATATTTATAGATAGTCTACCTAAAATAGACCTTCATGGAATGACAAAAGAAGAAGCCATATTGGCTACAAATGACTTTATAAAAGATAACCAAAAAATGCAAAATGAAATAGTCCTTATCATTCACGGAATAGGTAAAGGCATTGTAAGAAGTGCTGTAAATGAAGCTTTAAAGAAAAATAAAAATGTCTTAGAATATAAAAGTGCAAACAGTAATATGGGCTGCACACTAGTGAAAATCAAATTAAATATTTGATTTTTTTGTGTTTTTTTGACGAAAATTTGCAAAAAATAAAATACTGTGCTATAATACGTCTTACCAAAAGGAGAGATTATATGGATATATTAGAAGAATTCGTTAGTGGAAAGCACGAAAGTGACCTATTAGAGGTTTTAGGTACTTATACTGGGGACTATCCAGTTCAAGCACTAGTTGCAGACCTAATTAGAAGAAGTAATGCTGATTGTTTACAATTAAAAGGAGAAAACAGAGCAAATTTCATTTTAACCTATAATGTATTTTCAGGACAAGATCCTAAAGAAATGATGAGATATCTATCATCACAAGAAAATGAAAAAGCTGATGATTTAGAAATGCAAATAATTAAGTTAGTACATAAACAAAGTTCATTTTTTGAATTAATGCCAAAAGATAAAGTAAAAAGTTTTTTACCTAGAAAAAGAATAACAAACTTTGGAAATTCAGGATATTTTTGTGGATATAATTCGCACCATTTTCTAGCACCTTATGATATGGCATATGAAGGCAGAGTAAATCCAAATACCCAAGCAACATCATCAATAAAAGTTTTTACCTTAAAAAATGGTCAAAAATATAGATTAGATGTTGAGCATGCTACTCCAATTGTTTTTGCATTAATGGATAGAGGTATATTGCCAGCTAAAGGTTTAGTTGAAGAAGTAGCAAAAAACTGTGTAACTCCAAAAGAACAAGAAGACTTAATAGATGATTATGCTCAAAGACAAAAGAAACTAGTACACTTGAGAAATGCATCTGGATTTAATCGCTATCATTAGAAAGGAAGGTATTTATGGAATTAGATCACTGTTTTGAAGGAATTATAGATAAAAGTAAAATTCCTGCAATTATTTCTAGAGCAAAAGAAGATAAAGATATGGCAGCCATAGATTTAATAAAAAGTTATAATGCTGATAGAAGATTAGTACCACAAAATTACAGATTAGAATTTTCAGTAAATTATAAATTGTTAATCACAAAATCACCGCTTGATATAGCTAAAGCATTTATAGGAGATAAAAGTAATCTAGAAGTAATTCGCTTATTTAACTCCCGTCAGCATTTACTAAGGCCAGAAGTTTATAGTAGTTCAATTGTTAGAAAAGGTCAATGTGAACTATCAAATGCATATGTTCAAAGTTTCAATAGTCATAAATTTATTGGCTCATACGATTTAGAAGAAGAATTTAATAAAAGAAATCAGATTACATACCGTGTGCAAGGAAAAAATGGTGATATATACACATTAACAAAAGAACTCGCACAAAAATTAATCCAAACATTAGAAGAAAATGATTTACCACAAACAGAATATATTGTAAAAGGATATTTTAGAAGCATCGCAAATGAAACATCAGAAGAATTTTTAAATCATTTAACTGCACATACCAAAACACTTAAAAAAGTTTTATAAATTAAAGGGGGCTTTATTATATGGTATATTATGACGCATTAGCTGAAAAAGATAAACTAGAGGAAACAAATGAAAGATTAATCCAATTTATTAAAGCTTATCCAAAAGATATATTAACACTTACTGCTATGGGTAATTCTATAAGTAATGGATTTTCAATGTCTGAGCCTGGAAGGGCACTTTTAGATAGAAATTTAAACTTAATCGAATGTGGCAAACAAAATGGTATAATCGTAAACAAAAGTCATTTATCAAGAAGTGAGAATAATAACTCACTTACCGTAATAGAATGGATTAGAAAAAACTGCACCGAAGAAGATTGTTTTAACTGGACTAAAGAAGATTATATACGAGCTTTAAAAGACGGAAATTTATTGCTTTCCGCTAAAGAAATAGAAGAGTACTTTTCAAATGGTAGTAAAGAAAACATCCAGGACATTATCTTTAGAAATAATCCAAAAGAAGCAAATATCATAATATTGAACTTAGGTACAGGTTCATTTTTAGATATAATAACAAGACATGGTTCACTTACAATACCAAGCATATCAAACGCAGTTCAAAGAGATATATCTGGAATATATGCAATATTAGACTTAATTCAAAATAACAATAGAGAAAAAAATAGTCATACACAAATATATTTATGTGGTGGACCAAGATTAGTTAATACCGATATAACTGAAATATTGTTAAATAAAAAGTTAAAAAGATTATCTAAAGAATTTGCTGGAGTAACATATATTCCATCATTTCAAAGACAAACATTCTATAAGACAAAAAATGGTATGATTTTACCAGACCCTCATTATAACGAAGCAGAATATTATCACTTATTAAATGAAATTGAAAACAGCATAATTGAAAACTACTACATGAGAGATTTAATGATAGACATTGATAGAAAACTATTTTCTTTAAGTAATGCCAATGACATAAAAAGTGCAAGATATAATAAAAATGACGCTTTATGCGTTATAGAAGATAGTATAGCTAGATATGAAAGCCAAAATGGTGATTATAATGCATTCTTAAAAGAGGTTGAAACGTTTATACAAAGTAGATACCCATTTGATTTTTATCAATTATCACCAGACGAGAACATAGCAAATGATATAAAGAAAATGCAAAAAGTAAAAAAATATAGAAAATGATATTAGGATTTGAAACTAATATCATTTTTTTTTTAAAATGGTACAGGTAAAGGGACTTGAACCCTCATGCCAATGGCACTAGAACCTGAAACTAGCGCGTCTACCAATTCCGCCATACCTGTATACAAGTATTTTATCAAAATATAAGCGAAAAATCTATAGAAAATTCTGTGAATAAATTCACAAAAACGTTATCTACCTGTATTTAAGCAAATAACGATATATACATGACAGGCCTTCCATAAAAGGTTACGCATAATAAAAACTTCTTTTTTTTGCAATATTGTTTTTGTTCATAAAAAAATAGACGCTCTTCATCAATGATAGAACGTCAACCCAGCATTTAGTATTATTGTAAAGGACTGAATTTATACTAATATTTTTGAGAAAAATACAAGATGAACAGTTTAATAAAATAAAAACCGTTGAAAATCAACGGTAATTTACATAATGGTGCGGGCGAAGGGACTTGAACCCCCATGCCGTAAGGCGCTAGATCCTAAGTCTAGTGCGTCTACCAATTTCGCCACGCCCGCAAGTGGTGGACCCTGATGGACTCGAACCATCGACCGCCCGGTTATGAGCCGGATGCTCTAACCAACTGAGCTAAGGGTCCAATCAACTTCTGACTTAAATATAATATCATATTAATCAGAATAATGCAATAGGTTTTTAAATAAAAACTATCCTTTATTTATCATATTAAGTAAATTAATCTTAAACATATCCTTATCAGAATGTTCTTTAGATACCATAACGCCCTTATAAGTAACAAGCTCTGACTGATGACCTTCACTTAAAATATCTTTAGGAAGTAAAGTAATTAACATCACAACTTTAGTATCTTCATTAACTTGATAATGGAGCTTAACCTCACCATGAACTTTTGTAAATAGGGCATCGGTAGGTAACTTAACTTCATAATCAAATAAATTATCATTTTTAGAAACAACATCACCAATAAAAATACCAGCTTTTAATTTTGGATAATATTCAAAATAAAGCTTTTTGAAAGCAAGCATATTGTACTTCTTAAGTGAACTTTCAAGCTTTTTAAATTCATTCTCATTAGCATATATAAACTTGTACTTATCTACCATTATATCCCTCCTATCGTCTAGTCTCCTACAATAATATTAGCATAACTTTAAAAATAAAGCAAACATTCTCCTTATTTTAGTTAAATTTTGACAAAACATTGGCAAAGAAGCTAAAAAAACTAGATTAAACTAGTTTTTATTACCCGTTAAAACATAACCATCATCAAGTAAAGATTTATCATCACAATCTGACCACTTTACATCAGTCTGAGGCGATAAAACCTTATCACGGTATCTGTAATAAGTGACATTATTATAAATTGGTTCAGTAGTATAAGTTACTGTTTTCTTAATACATGAAACTTCATTTTCATAAGTACCTGCATTATCATACTTATTGCCACAAACATAATAAGTTTTGCCACTACTATAAATATACCTCGTTGCATCAAATTTTTCTTCCGTTTCATGAGCTACTTGTTTATCAGAAGTTTTAACGCTTACATTTTTAGTTTGCACTTGACGAGTATCAGATTCTGAAACCTTTTTACTACTCCAACTTGACCAATCACCATAGGACCAAGTCGCATCAAGATTTTTTAGAAACTCGCACCTTGCGGTGCTGGTACTGGGAAACTGCGTTCCAGAAAGTCCCATATGAGAAACAATGTAATCCTCTTTATTGCCGCAAGACAAATTAACCTTTAAAGTATACTCAGAATCTTCTTTAGTAACAATTGCATAAGACTTATTACTATCGCAAGACTTACCATCATCCTTAAGTGCAATAATCATTTTTTGATCAAGCATCTCAGCTAAAGTAATTTTAACTTTGTCATTCGTATTTTCTGGAAGTCTAGATTCATTAAAATATCCACTAGCAACCGTCGCCATAGTCAAAAGATTGTTATTAAAACTATTATTAGAAGAAACCTTACTATCTACATAATTTGTTACAAAACCTTTAGTAGGAAACAAATACATTAAAATAAATAAAGCAATAACAATTAGTAAAATTTTAAAAAACACGCCTTTAAGTGAAATACTATTATCGTTATACATAAATCCCCCTCCTAAATATGCCGTTTATAATAGCACATAACCCCATATTTGTCAAATAAAAAGTCATAAATACGCATTCTGTGTTATAATATTAAAAAAAGAAAGAGGAAACCATATGAAGATATATAACACATTAACAAAAAAAATAGAAGAATTTATTCCTAAAAATAAAAATGAAATAACCATGTATACCTGTGGACCAACCGTCTATTATTATGCCCATATTGGAAATCTAAGAACATATATATCCGAAGATATATTAGAAAAAGGTCTAAACTACCTAGGATACAAAGTAAAAAGATGTATGAACATCACCGACGTCGGACACTTAGTAGGTGATGGAGATACCGGAGAAGATAAACTAATGACAACCGCAAAAAAAGAAAAAAAATCCGTTTTAGAAATAGCAGACTTCTATACTAAAGCATTCATGCAAGACTTAGAAAAACTAAACATCAAAAAGCCAGAAATAATAAGCAAAGCAACAGATAATATAGACTTTTATATAAAAATAATTTCAAACCTTTTAGAAAAAGGATATGCCTATAAATCTGGCGGAAACATTTATTTTGATACCGAAAAATTTAAAAATTACTACGAACTATCCGGAAGAAATAAAGAAGAACTACTTTTAGCCGTAAGAGAAGACGTAAATGCTGACGAAAACAAGAAAAACCCTTTTGACTTTGGTCTTTGGTTTACAAACTCTAAATTCAAAGATCAAGAACTAAAATGGGAAAGTCCATTCGGCTACGGATACCCAGGATGGCACATTGAATGTTCAGCAATTGCTATTAAAAACTTGGGTGAAAACTTAGACATACACTGCGGAGGAATAGATAATATTTTTCCGCATCACACCAACGAAATAGCTCAGTCTGAAAGTTTTTTAGGCCACAAATGGTGTAGCTACTGGGTTCATATGGAATTTCTAAACGACAAAACCGGTAAAATGAGTAAATCAAAAGGTGATTCCAAAGATCTAAATAGTCTAATAGAAAAAGGTTACGACCCAATCGTCTATCGCTACTTCTGCTTAATGAGCCATTATCGTAAGACTCTTGTATACTCCCTAGAAGGCTTAGATAGTGCCACAAACGCTTACAATAAACTAAAAAATAAAATAAAAAACATCAAGAAAAATAAAGAAGGTTCACTTGATAAAGAAAAAATAAACTACTATCAAGATAAATTTAAAAAAGCATTTGAAAACGACATGAATACCGCAAACATGCTTAAAACACTGTATGACATCATTAAAGACGAGACAAACAGTAACACAAAACTATATCTAATAGAAGATTTTGATAAAGTACTTTCCTTAAATTTACTTAAAGAAGAAGAAGTCGATGAAAATATAAAAAAATACATCGAAGAAAAAATAGAAGAAAGAAAAACCGCTAAAGAAAACAAAGACTACAAAAAAGCTGACGAAATAAGAGAAGAACTTTTAAAACAAAATATCCTCTTAAAAGATACGAAAGAAGGAACAACCTTTGAACTCATTAAATAACGGCCTTATTTTAATAAATAAGCCTAAAGACATAACTAGTAGAGATGTTGTAAACAAAATAAGCAAAATATATGGGACAAAAAAAGTCGGCCATAGTGGCACATTAGATCCTCTAGCCACTGGTGTCTTAGTTATCACATTAAATAGATACACCAAACTAAATGAAATCCTAGCAAGTAAAGAAAAAGAATACATCGCCGAAGTCACTTTAGGAATCAAAACAGACACACTTGATATAACTGGTAAAATTTTAGAAGAAAAAGAAGAAAAAATAGATAAAGAAAGTTTACTAAAAGTTTTAAAAAGTTTTGAAAAAACCTATGATCAGAAAGTCCCTTTATATTCTGCTGTCAAAATAGATGGCAAGAAATTATATGAGTATGCCAGAAAAGGCGAGAAAGTTGACGTGCCCACAAAAACTGTCACTATAAAAAAAATAGAGCTTTTAGAATTTAAAGAAAATAAATTCACCTTTAAAGCCCTAGTAACAAAAGGAACATATATTAGAAGTTTAATAAATGATATTTTAAAAGAACTAAATGTTATTGGTACAATGAGTAATTTACAAAGAACTAAACAAGGTATATTTAAAATAGAAGATTGTTTAAATTTAGAAGAGATAACTAAAGATACCAAACTTTTAAAAATAAAAGATGTTTTAGATATTTCAAGTATGCAGACAAATGAAAAAGAAAAAATTTTAAATGGTGCAAAACTAACTGGAAATTACCCAAATAAAGTTCTCTTTTTAGATGGAAATGAAGAACTTGCGATCTATAAAAAAGATGGTAATGTCATGAAAATTGAAGTATTACTGAAAATAAAGTAATACTTTTTTGTGTAAATTTGACAAATTACAAAAAAAGAATATAATAGTATCCCACGAAAGGAAAAAAATATGAATACTAAAACAAATGATGAAATACTAGAACTAATAAGTGAAAAAAGACGGCAAAGAGAATTTATAAACCAAAAAATAGATAGCCTGCAAAGACAATATTACATTCAAAAAGGAGCCTATAGTGATGATGCATTTAATATAGAAAAAGAAATCGGAACTCTAGAAGGAAAAGCTGAAAGCCTAAAAGAAGCGTATATATCTAAAGATCAAGAAAGCTTTTCTAAAATTAAAAGTCAAAAATACTGGCAAAAGAAATATTTAAAAGAAGCACAAAAACTTCCAAGAAAAATACAAAAAATAAAAAAATACATTATAAGTGATACTGAATACCAAAACAAAGAAAAAAAAATAAAAATAATGTTTGAAATACTTTCTATATTAAGTTTAGTTTTATTTCCTGTAGTTGGTGCAACTCACGATATAATAAATATTGTTATATGGGTGTGTCTAACAGCCATGAATTTTGCATTTGTTGATTTCGTACCAAATTTTTATGACATGATAGTTCAAGAAAGACATCAAAAAATATTAAAAAAATATTTCAACAAAAACAAAAAAGAAGATATATATCATGTTATGCTTAAAAGCTTAGAAAACGATTTAGAAGAAAAAAGAAAAGAAAAAAAGGGGAAAACGAAAGTATTGAGATTTAGCCCAATAGAAGTGCAAAGAGAAATACTGCTTAAACAAAAACAAGAATTAACCATAGACATTCAAATACTTTATAATGCCTTAGAAGAAAATATAGAAGGAGAAGAAATATGCAAGAAAAACCAGAAATCATATACCAAATAAATAAAAAAGAATTAGAAAGCTTAAAAATAAGCTTAGAAAAAACTAAAATTCATAGAACAGGTGGTCTAATTTTAATAACCACGTCATTAATTGCTGAAGTTATATCTGTTATAAGTTGCTTACCAAATCTAAAAATATCTGCCTCAATCATGGGAATTGGCAGTAGTTTATATACCATTTTAGTGCAAGCATATATCGCTTCACTTTCAAAAAATAAAAACTTATTAGAAGACGAATGCTATGAATATGAAGAAAAAATGAAAGGAAAAAAATTATGAGAGAAGATTTATCTGAAGAAGTAATAGAAGGATATGAAAAATTAATAGAAAAAAATGAAAAAGAAATTAGTGAAATAGAAAACCTAAGAATAATTTTAAATCATAACCTAAGACAAAAGTGTCAAAAAATAACATGGAGTAAAGTTTTAAAAACATTATTTAAAAAGCACTTAACCGAGGAAGAAGATATATATCAAAGTAAAATCAAACAAAGAATATCTCAAATATTAGCCCTAATTACAGTCCTAGCTATTATCATTTTTATGTTAAATCCAGGCACTGAAATCATTTCAGCATCCTTACTAGGCCTATCTATAATAGGTGCTAATTTAACCATTTTTACCATCAATCAAAAAAGAAGTTATAGTAAAAGTCAAATAGAAGAAATGCTTGTAAACTTAGAAATAAAAAAAGCTGAAAAAGAAGAAAAAATCAAAAGTGCTAAAAGAGAAATAAAGCATGATATAACTCCAGTAAATATCCCTTACATAGAAAAAACCAAAACATTAACGAAGGGAAGAAAAAAATGTCAAAAATAAACTTCAATCAAATAAAAGACATTAAAGATAGAATAAATGAAATTGAAAAAGAATTATCCCAAATGCTTATCGAAAATTCCCAAAATAAAACAAAAAAAGAAGAAATAGAAAAAGCTAAAATAGAAAAAGCTAGATTAGAAAGATTAAAAGAAGAATTACTATCAAAACCATTATCTATTCATCAAGCTAAAAAAATTATCCCACTTTTTTCAAAAAAAATCTTTTCTGAAAAAATTCAAAATTATTTTTATCCAAATAAAATAAAAAGAAAAATTCGTAAAATTTATCAAAATAATTCAGCAGTTTTAAATACATCACTTTATATTTTAATAGGTTTTTTAACTTTTCTTTTAAAAATACCTTTTTCACCAGCCATTGCTATATTTCTAATGATTATAGGAACAGTCAGCATTATTAATCCAAACATTAGACTAACAAAACTCATATTAGGTAAACATATTGAAAAAGAAGATGAAGAAGTACTTGAATACTTAAAAGATAAAAAAATCAAATCAAAAGCAATTGATATTATTGATAGTAAAATCATGCAAAAAGAAGAAATATTAAGTCAAACACCAAATATAGAAGCATTAAATGAAGATTACTTTCTAGAACTTCAAATTGAAAAAGCCAGTCTTAATCAAGAATATAATGAAATAATGAACAGTATAATTCAGTCTAAAGAAGAAAAAGGAAATCAAAAAACATTAAGGAGAAAATAAAAATGAATGTGCAAGAAATTTATCAAAGAATAAATGAAATTTCAAATGAAATAAATAAAATTGATGAAGAATTAAGAAGAATTTTAAGAAAACCTAAGATAAGAAAAGAAAAAGAAAAAGAAACTCCAAGAGCAAGCATACCAGAACTTACAAGTGTAAGAGAAAATATAACAAAAGATATTAATAATCACACGGCAAATAGTGTTTACGAAGTAATTAAGCACGCTAAAGAAAAATCATTATCAAAAGATGTTAGAAAAATTGCTCATCCAAGTAAAATATCTAAATTATTTACAAAAATAGCAAAAAAAAGAATAAAAACAACCAGAAAAACAGATATAAATCTTGAATGTGTCAAAAGAATTCTAATTAGTGTATTTTTAATTACCGGTCTCTTTTCTGGAAACGCAATACTTATGCTTTTTTTCCTCCCCGCTATTGTAATTACCGAAACAGTAGAATGTATCATTTATAGAAAATATGGTGATATATCACTTTTCAAAGGCTTTTGTGAAGTTGCGTTAGAAGAAAAAGAAGAAGAAGAAAATGAAGTATTAAAAGGACTAATAAGAAGTAATAGATATCATGATTTAGAAATAGAAGCCGTAAATAACATTGATAGAAAAATAATTGAAGAAAGCAATAATGAAGACGGAAGAATAGAAATGTTAAAACGTGAGCAAGCTCATGATAAAGATTTAATGAGACAAAATAGAATAATACAAAATTTGCTAGATAGAAAAGAAAACTTGTTACATGAAAAAAATAGATTAATATCAATATTATTTGCCGAAGGTGAAGTGATTCCTGATATGACAAGAAAACTTCCAGTAATTCCAGATGGTGAGTCTATGGGCTTCCAAAAAAGGAAAGGAAGAAAATAATGGAAATTCAAAAAATTTATGCTAGAATAAAAGAAATACAAATAAAGTATGCTGAAACACAATCCTCTTTAGAAGAAGCTTTAACAAGTATTAAGCCAGAAGATAAAATAGTCCAATTAGATTTAGAGCAAACTTCCGAAAAGCTTGCTCAAACAAGAAGCAACATCATGTCTGATTATCTAAATCATACTTCATATCACGTAGACAATGTAATTGATAATGCCGATAAAAAAGTACTTCCTAAAAAAATGAGAAAATATTTTAAACCAAATAAAATGCAAAGATTAATTCACTTTCTAATAGTAAAAAGAACAAACACATCTTGGAAGACAGAAAAAGTAATAGAAGTATTAAAAGTAATATCAATCATAGCTACCATTATTGCCTTAGCTCCAGTATTTGCACCTTCCTTAGAGGCCGTCACAGATGCTGGCGGATATGTAGGCTATTACTTTTTGTCAATTTTCCCAATTCTCATATATAGTTTTTATAAAGGAGGAATACTAGCGGAACTAGACGAATTATCAGGTCTAAAATTACTTCTCAAATATTACTTAGACAAAAAAGAAGAAAAACTAAAAGATAAAAAGTGCGAACTTTCAAAAAGTGATGCCTTTCCTAAGATGCAGCTAGAGGTCGTAACTAAATTAGATGAAGAAATACTTAAAGAAACTAAAAGAAAAGAGCTTGTTTTAAAAAGTATGCAAGAACAAAATAAAATTGTTACTGATGAAAAACTCAAAGCTCAAAACAGGGATATTGTCGCATTGATCCAAAAAAGTCAAAGATTAATTGAAACGTACCAATCTTTAGCCCAACAACTTTCAAATGAAGGAAGATATGTTCCATGCTTAATCTTAGACGACGCTGAAAAGCTTGCTATGAAATACACTGAAAAACCGGAAGAAAGCACGCCAAAAGAAGAGACAAATACACCTATAAAATCAAAAACACCAATTAATGAAGACAATATTCAGTTTTATTTAGATGTATTAAGAAGTAACCAAGTAGAAGAACCTAAAAAAAGTAAACAAAAAACAAAAAAACGTTGATTTAAATTAAATACTAGTGTATATTAATAATGTACTTTCTCTTGGACAAAAAGAACTCCATCTTTTTATCTAGGAGTAAGCAGACACTAAAAGTAAAGGAGGCATAAACATGGCTTTAACAAAATTACAAAAAGCTGATATTGTTAAAAAATATGCAAAAACTGAAGGTGACACTGGATCAGCTGAAGTTCAAATCGCAATTTTAACAGAAGAAATTAAAGAACTTACAGAACATTTGAAAGTTCATAAACACGATTTCCATTCAAGAAGAGGCTTACTTAAGAAAGTTGGTCATCGTAAAAGCTTATTGAAATATCTAAGAGAAAAAGATGTTACAAGATACCGTGAAATCGTTAAACAATTAGGTTTAAGAAAATAGGCACTCAAAATAAGGGTGTCCTTTTAAATATAAAGGAGGAAAAATATGCAAAAATTTGAAATGGACTTCCACGGAAGAAAATTAATTGTTGAGCATGGACAAGTTGCCAAACAAGCAGATGGTGCTGTTTTAGTTAGATATGGCGATACAGTAATTCTATCAACAACAGTCGTATCAAAAGACGCTAATATATTATCTGATTTCATGCCTTTAATGGTTTTATACCAAGAAAAGCTATACTCTGTTGGTAAAATACCAGGTGGATTTATCAAAAGAGAAGGTAGACCAAGTGAAGCAGCAACACTCGCTGCCAGAATGATCGATAGACCAATGAGACCACTTTTCCCAGAAGACTTTAGAAATGAAGTTCAAGTAGTCAATACAGTTTTATCAGTAGATCCTGATAACTCACCAGAAATGACTGCACTTTTTGGCTCATCACTAGCAACATGTATCAGTAAAGTCCCATTTAATGGACCTGTTGCCAGCGTTAAAGTAGGTAGAGTAGATGGAAAATTTATCATAAACCCAACTACTGAGGAAGCTGAAAAATCAGATATAGATTTAACAGTTGCTGGAACAATGGAAGCCATCAACATGGTGGAATCTTCAGCAAAAGAAGTAAATGAAGATGATATGCTAGAAGCTTTAATGTTTGGCCATGAAGCTATCAAAGAATTAATCGCATTTGAAAATAAAATAATTGAAGAAATAGGCTCACCTAAAATGGAGTACCCAAAACTTGAGATAGAAGATAAGTTAAAAGAAGAAGTAAGAAGTAAAATAGAAAATAAAATAAATGAAGCTTTAAGAATAAAAGATAAATTAGAAAAATATGGTACATTAGATAAAATCAAAGAAGATATCTTAAAAGAATATGAAGAAAAAAATCAAGAAAACTGGGAAGAAGAAAAAACAAAAATAACTTTGATTTTTAATGAAATAGAATACGAAACATTTAGAAAAATAGTCGTCGATGAGCACACCAGAGCAGATGGCAGAAAAATGGACGAAATAAGACCACTTTCTGCTGAAATAGATTTTCTTCCAAGAACACACGGCTCAGCATTATTCACAAGAGGTGAGACACAAAGTTTATCAATAACAACACTAGGTGCATTAGGCGAACATCAAATACTAGATGGTCTAG
>CAKPAT010000005.1 GCA_934133155.1 uncultured Bacilli bacterium | reverse complement strand
GGAATATGGCGTATTCAAAGTAAGAAAGACTATCGCCAAAATAGGTATTACCAAAATGATAAACTTTATTATAAGCACTGGTGTCTTTATTCATGGTCCAAGCGACGTTATCTGAATTATTATATATTAAGTTATTTAGATAGTTTTTATCTTTATTAAAGGCGTTTATATAATCATTTATGGAAAGAAGCCCAATTTTTCCATTCCATTTTTCTTCTTTTTCATCTTTATCGGATATAACAAAGTCATGAGCTATTATTTTATCTTTTTCTTTCAAACTTTTATAGTAAATATCATTTAAATAATTTTTTATGGTGGATTTTTTCCACTCGTTTGTATCTTCGGCAAATGCCATGTTTCCGATACTTTCATTTCTTATTATTTTTATTAGATTTTTTTCTTTGAAGATTATGCGCCATAACTCATTATTAAATATTATGTAGTTATTTGGGCTTTCACCTTGATAGATGTATTCATTAAAGTTTGCAGGCTGTATAAGTATAGCAATTACACCTAAAATTATTATAATTATTTTCATTTTCTTCCTCCTTGTGCTGTATGATATATTATTTTTTACTTTAGATCAAATGAAGGTTTTGACGGATTTGATATAATAAAAAAACAAATTTCTTTTTTTGACTAAGCAAATTTGGGAAATTCGTTTTATTTTTCTTACAAATTTATTATTTTTGATTAAAATAGTTTTTTAATATATAGTCGTATGATATTTTAACATCAGGAAATACTTTCATATTTTCCAGTTCGTTTCTAGTAAACCAACCGATGTCTGTACTTTCATCACTTATTTTTAGTTCTGTTTCAGGATTATTAGGCACGCCAACATATGTTATATCTATGTGCTGAGTAAATGTTTTTCGTTCACACTGAATACCTAAAGGTCTTAATAGGTCGTCCTCTCTGGGAAATCTTTCACCTATTAAGGTTATTTTTACTCCTGTTTCTTCATAGACTTCTCTTATGGCAGCTTCTTCTGGAAGTTCACCTTTTTCAATATGTCCACCTGGCTGAACCCATTTATTAAAGATGTGATGTTTTACTAGTAATATTTTTTTGTTTAAAGGATTTATGACAAACGCCGATGCACAAAATTCTCTTTTCATTTCTACCACCTTTAAGTAGTATAACAAATTTTTATTGTATTTTCTATTCTATTACTCTTTTTATTTTTTCATTGACATTTTTTTCGTAAATTCTTAAATTTTCTTCTTCATCTAATGTGGCAAGTAAGATATTTTCTAATTTTTTACCTTGAACTTTTAATTGATTTTCTAACCAATCTTCTGTTTTATTCATGTCTTTTAAAGCAATTTCCATGATTTTACCATCTATGATGATATTGGCACAAAGGCTTGCTTTTTGATCTTTTAAGTTTAAATCTTTTAAGATGGTATTTCGGTATTCTGATTTAGGTAAGAAGCTTATTTTTCCATTGGATTCCATAACGGCATAAGCGATTTGACTGATGTCAAAAAATCCACTACATCTGCATTCTTCAAGCATATCATTTATATCAAATTTAACTTTTTTAAGCCCATTCATTAAGAGTTTTCCGTCTTGTATTAATAAGGTTGGTTTATCCATAAAAAATCTTCTGGCCAACATACTTTTCATGGTTAGTATGGATACAAAGTAAGCAACTAGTCCGAATTCTATTACAGCGATTATTCCATTTAAAAAATGTGAATCTAAGTTTATGGTCATTTCGGCGGCAAAGTTTCCGATTGATATACCTATTACGTAGTCAAATAAGCTGAGCTGAGATACTTGTTTTTTTCCAAGCATTTTTGTTACTAAAAAAAGTGCTATTAAGGAGGCTAATCCTCTTATTATCACGTCTATTAATTCCGCATAATTCATATAATCACCATTTTTATTATGGGCATAAAAAAAATAATTATGTGACTAATTATTTTTTTTGTGAAACCACTTTTTTAATGTTGCTTTATCTGCTATTATGTTAGTTTTTAAAACAAATGTCAGGACAATTATCGTTAAAATTGTATATATGATGTAACCAACTTTTTGATCGTGCAGAACATATATGATTGAAGCGATTGCAAATAATATATTGATAGCGTATATGATTAATACGGTTTGTTTATGAGAAAAGTTTTTATTTAATAATTGATGGTGCAAGTGCAATTTATCTGGTTTGGAAATTCTTTCTCCTTTTAATAATCTTCTAATGATTGCAAATACGGTATCTAATATTGGAATTGCTAGTATTAATATTGGAATTAAAAGTGATGTTAAGGTCACGCTTTTAAATCCAAGTAAAGCAACTACAGCTATCATAAAGCCCATAAATAATGAACCAGAGTCTCCAGCAAATATTGATGCAGGATGGAAATTATGAACTAAAAATCCTAAAGTTGAACCTAGCATGATAAATGTTAAAACAAAGTCTAAACCTGTTTTGCCCATTATTATAGCAATTATACCAATTGTGGCAAAGTATATTGAACTGATACCAGCTGCTAGGCCATCTAGACCATCTATTAGATTTATACAGTTTAAGCAACCTAAAATAAAGAATATTGTGATAGGGTAGGCAAATATACCAAAATCAATATAAAAACCAAATGCAGAAATATCTTGAATTAATAGTTTACCATAGCATGCTACCACTATTGCTGCAGCAATCTGAGCAACAAATTTTACTGATGCTTTTAATGGTTTAATGTCATCTATCGCACCTATTAATACAATGATAAAGCTACCTATCAATATTGAATTCATGGCACTGCTTGGCTCACCAAATATCATATATCCAAATAGAAAGCCAAAAAATATAGCTAGACCGCCTAATCTTGGCATTGGTTTTGTGTGGACTTTTCTTTGATTCGGTATATCAAGTGCACCTACATGAATTGCTATTTTTTTTATAAAGGGAACTAAGAATACTACAAATGCAAATGGTATTAGAACCATTAAAAATATTCTTGTTATTTCATCTTGTCCCATACATCTCACCTCTTGCATTATTTTATCATAATTTGATTAATAAATCTATAAACAGAAAAAACCTTTATGATTGATAAAAGGTTTTGTATGCTTTATAAGCTTCATATATGTCAAATTTGCTGGTTATTTCATATGGTGAATGCATTGAAAGAACTGGTATTCCGCAGTCTATTACTTCCATTCCTCTATCGGCTAAAATGTATGATATTGTTCCGCCACCACCAATACCAATTTTCCCCATTTCGCTTATCTGATAAGCAATATTTTCTCTTTCAAATATTCCTCTTATTTTAGCGACATATTCAGCATTAGCGTCAGATGCTCCACCTTTGCTGGCGCTACCGGTATATTTATTGATAGACACCCCATATCCAATATATGATTCATTGTTTTTTTCATAAACGTTTGCATATGTTGGGTCAAATGCACCGGTTACGTCGGCAGATAATACTTTTGTTTTATTAAATACTTTAGTAAGTGCACCCGGATAGTTTCCTGATGTTTTATCAAGTAATGTATTTATAAAATATTCAAAAGTATGCGAACACATTCCGGTATTTCCGACGCTACCGATTTCTTCTTTGTCTGCCAGTAGACAAATAGCGGTTTTTTCAGGATTTTCAATTTGAAGTAGGGCAGATAAACTGGTATATGCACACACTCTATCGTCTTGTCCATATCCGGCAACCATACTTTGATCAAAACCTAATGATTTTGCTTTCATTGCTGGTGTAAATTCTATTTCACTGCTAGCAAAATCTTCTTCGGTTATGTTATATTTTTGATTTAAGATATTTAAAATATTCAATTTTACTTGTTCTTTTGCTTTGTCATCATATGGAATACTGCCAACTAAGATATTTAAATCTTCACCATCTATGGCTTCATTTAATTTTTTTTCACCTTGAAGTCTTCCTAAATGTGGAAGTAAATCTGGTATAGTAAATATTGGTTCTTCTTCTTTTTCGCCAAGATTGATTGTTACTTTTTCACCGTTTGCTTTAATAATTACACCATGCATACTTAAAGGAATGTTTACCCATTGATATTTTTTTATACCACCATAATAATGAGTTTTAAACATGGCAATTTCAGTATCTTCATATAATGGGTTTGGTTTTAAATCTAATCTAGGACTATCTATATGTGCTCCTATGATATTTAAACCTTGCTCCATTTCTTTTTTGCCAATTACTCCAGCATAAATGTTCTTATATCTATTTATGTAGTAAACTTTGTCACCTGGTTTTAAAGTGCTTATTTTTTCTATATCTTGAAAACCATGTTTATTTAGTATTTTTTGAAATAGTTCAGTGCATTCTCTTTCCGTTTTTGCTTCATTTAAAAAATTTATGTAGCGGTTTGCATAATCAAATATTTTTTCTTTTTCATTTGTTTTTAACCAGCCGTTTGTTTTGTCTTTGAACAGTTTTTTTTCTAAGTTTTCCATTTTGTACCCCTTTCATTCATATTATGGTCTAATAATTTTTATTTAAACCATTTTCTAATGCAGGAATATTGTCAAGTAGTACTCCTGTACCTTCTACTACACATGTTAATGGACTTTCAGCAATGTGTACAGGTACTTTTAATTCGTGATTTAATAATTCAGTAAAACCATCTAATAAAGCTCCACCACCTGTTATAACGATACCTTTATCAATGATGTCGGCAGATAATTCTGGCGGGGTTTGTTCTAGTACGCTTTTAGCGGTATTGACTATTACGTATGCACTTTCTCTTAAGGCTTCTTCTACTTCGTCTGATGTAATTGTAATTGTATGAGGCAATCCTGTTACTAAATCTCTACCACGTACTTCCATTTTTTCATTTTTTGATCCCGGAAATACTGTCCCTATTTGAAATTTTATATCTTCGGCTGTTATATCACCAATTAGTAGTTTGTATTTTTCTCTAATGTACTTGATTATATCTTGATCAAATACATTACCAGCTATTTTTATTGATGATGATGTAACTATTCCGCCTAATGATAATACGGCTATATCGGTTGTACCACCACCAATATCAATTACCATATTTCCACTTGGTTTTGATATATCCATTCCAGCACCTACGGCAGCAACTTTTGGTTCTACTTCTAGATATACTTTTCTGGCTCCAGTTCTTTCGGCAGCTTCTTTTATAGCGTTTCTTTCTACTTGAGTTATATTTGATGGACAGCATATTAATATTCTTGGTCTACCAAATAAACTTCTACCATTGATTTTTCTAATAAAGTAGTTAAGCATTATTTCAGT
Source organism: uncultured Bacilli bacterium (assembly GCA_934133155.1). Lineage (GTDB taxonomy): Bacteria > Bacillota_I > Bacilli_A > RF39 > UBA660 > Coprosoma. The sequence goes on along the minus strand of CAKPAT010000005.1, from coordinate 17,690 downwards.
TATTTCAAAATCAGCTATAACACCGTCTTTCATTGGTCTTATAGCTTTTACTTGTCCTGGTGTTCTGCCAAGCATTTCTCTAGCTTCTGTTCCGACGGCTAGTGGTCTTTTGGTTTCTTCATCTATCGCAACGACACTTGGTTCATTTAAAACTATTCCTTGACCTTTTATATATATTAAAACGTTAGCTGTTCCTAAGTCTATTCCTATATCTTTTGAAAACATTTCTATCACCTTTTTCTATTATAACACGTATGTTTTTTTTTTTATAGTTTATATTGCATTTTTAGGTACTTTTTTTTGGTGGCTTCTCCGCCTTTTATATGTCTTATTTCTATATGTTTTTGGATTATTTTTTGCACTTCTTTATATATTTCTAAATCTATTTTTTTTAATCTTTCTTTTAGATCTTTGTGAACGGTACTTTTGGATATTTTAAAATGTGAAGCTATTTCCCTAATGTTTTTCTTTGTTTCTATCATATATTTTGCTTCACTTATAACTCTTTTATTTATATTTTTCAAATAAAATCGCTCCTTCACTTTAAATATATAGATTTTGTGCGGTTTTATTCAAAAAAAAGAGCACTGTGTGCTCTTAGTTTATTTCTGTGCTTGAATTTACTTTAGCACTTTCTAGGTTTTCTTCTACCTTTTTATAAGCTGCGCTTTCTTCTTCGATTTGTGATGCTAAATTATTTTTGATTGCCATTAGTGCACCACCAACATCTTCATTTAATTTTTTGAAACTGTTTGCTAAAGCTTGATAAGCTTCACCTTCATAAGAACCAGCTAACATTGGAAGAACTTCGTCTGATAATCTATTTATATGTCTGTAGATTATTCCAGCTTTATCTTCTAGCTCTGTTTGAAATCCTAAAACTTTTTCATAGTCGAATTTACTTTGCATATTATTTTCCTTTCTTATCCTTCAAAATTTACCCAGGCATTTCTATGTTCTTCTAATGAACTTTGTGCGTCTAGTATTCCCTTACTTGATGGGGCAAATGTTGATTCTTTAAACTTATTTACGTAATCTACAAATTTTCCAGCTTTTGGTCCATACCATGCTTCACCTTCAGTTTGCCCTACATACTGATTTAAACAATCGTAAAAATCTTCTACAGATTTTACAAAATCATTATTTATATTACCTAATAATTCTATGGCTTTATCAAGTCCTGCAATGTCTACTCTCATTTAGACACCTCCTTTCATAATACTTCTATATCGTCAATGGTTTTTATATATTCGGTTAAATTTATAAAGCCATCAACTTTATCTAATGTTCCTTTTTCTCCTTCTCCTAAAACTCCGACAATTTCGCCATTTTGAATTTGCTTTTCATATTTTTCTAATGTTTCTTTATTTGCAACTATTGTTTGTTTATTTTTTATGTCGTAGAAACTTTGAACAACACGTGAGCACGATTCACTTGGAGTTAAAGGATTTTCTTTATCCATAGCACTTTTTGCATTATCATAAATCTGAAAATCAGACTTTATTTTAATATCATTTCCTTCTAAGGATAGATTTAAATTTGTTTTGGTTTTTTCTATAGTTTGATTTAAAATGTTTATTTTTTCTTGAATGTTTTTTTCTTTATTTTGAATTTTTAAAAGCTCTATTAATTTTTCAGGAATAGTTATATTTAATTCGGTGTATTTTTTTATTAATGTTCCTAAAATATAAATACTTTCTTCTTCGGGTATTTTTATATCTGTACTTATTATTTTTATATAGATATTTGTTATTTTATCTAAATCTTCTTTAGTTAATTTCCTATCTAAAATAATTATTATATCACTAATAAGCTTTTCAATACTTTCTGAAGATAATTTTGAATAATCAGTTTTATCAGATAGTTGCACCAAAAGATTAATAATATTTGATGGGTCGCCTTTATTTAAATTTATAATATCTACAAGATATGAAATGACATCAATTAAAATTGCACTTTCTTCATTTGTTAAACTATCTTTTTTAGATATTTCTTCTTCAATAAGTTTATTTATTTGTGCTTCTAGTTCAGTAGAATCTTCACCTTTTTTTAATTTATCAGATAGTTCTTTTAGATAACCTGCAAGTTTTGTGCCCATTTCACCTAATTTGGAAAAATCAGTGATGATTAGGATGCTGTCAATATCAGTAGCTATTTCGAGTGCTGTTTTTTCTCCAAATTTTAAACTTTCTTTTAATTCAGTAAGTTTTTTTGAATAACCTTCTATATTAGCATTTTGTAAGTCTTCTAAAAGTAAACTTAAATCTGTTTCTTTTATATCTTTTTCATTTGGTTTATTATTTAGATTATATAAAATTTCTGAAGATATTAACGCATCTAATGTTTGATCCATTCCTGTTTCGTTGTTACTTATATGTTCAGTATCAAAGTCGATAGAAAATGTTGGTACTTCATTTTTTAGTTTTTTATCTATTTCCAGGCATCTGTTAACGTCTTCTTCTACACTATTTATAATATTATTTAATACAGTGGCATAGTTATCTATATGGTGGTTAAAGTCAATTTTTGCTGTTTCAATATCAAAGCTTAGATAATCGCCTAAAAAAGATATGCTGTTAAAGGAGTCTTGTATTCCAGATTTTGCAAAGCTAGTTTCATTTTGTAACTGTTCAGTTTCTTTTCTTAAATTTTCAATATTTTGATTTATTTTGTCTTTATCAAGATTTATCATTTTTATGCTCCTTATCAGTTCTCATATCTTTTTTTCTTTGCTTGCTCACAGTCATATATATCTATTCCTGGGCTAAAGAATTTGTTACGTAATTGCCCATCTTCTAAAAGTCTATTTTTATACTGCATTTTAAGGTATTTTATATAAGCTTCTCTTACGGCGTCATTATAGTTATTTGCGATTGTGAGTGTTAGTTTTTTTAGTTCACTGGTAACGTTTGTTATATCTTTATTCCAATCGGGAGCACTATTATAAGAAAAATTATTTTTTATTTGACTGGAAAGGTTTTCAAAACGGGATGCTGATGCATTTATGTCGTCATTTAATTTTTCAAGATATGGTCCCCAGTTTGAACCTTCTACAATGATTAAGCCGTTTTCAGTTATGGATATTTCTGGGGTATATTCGCTTACTTTTTCTTCAATGTAAAGATTTAAGGCAGCTTCTATTTGTGCTTTAAATTCACTATAACTGGTATCACAGCTAATTTTTATCCCATTTGGCGTTATATACATAAGTACCTCCTTATATCATGACAACATGACAACCATTTGTTATACCACTATTTTTTATTAATTTTCCTTGGTCTATTAGTTTACCACTGACATATAAATTAACATCTGATTTATGATAACTACCATTTGATAGTGATATTACAGCATCTTCTAAAAGATTTATCACATTTCTAACTGTTTTTCCAAGGGGTATAAATACTGAGTATACTTCTTCGATTTGCGGTACGTGCAATTCAATTAATATTTTATTTTCCATATCTATCATTCCTCTATAAGTTTAACATATTTTATGTCACCTTGCAATAAAACAAAACCGTAATTATTTGGTATTTTTGATTTGGCAATATTAACTATTTTTCCTGTTTTTAGAATTGTTTGTTCGTTTAATCCGTTTCCTACCCATATACCGCTTGCTTTATTAACACTTGTTTTGAACCATGGTTCATATTCGTATGTTTTGAACTCTGTGTAGCCTGATGCAAGAATGAAGGTTATTTTATTTATTTCTAGGCTATTTTCGATTAATTTTTCAAATAATTTTTTGTCTTTTAATCTTTTGAAAAATGTTTCTATATCTACGATTAATATAGTGATATTTTCTATATTTTTTAAGACATCTAGGTTATAGTTATTTTCTTCATAAATTTTATTATATTCGGTTATTTTTTCGTTTAAAGAAGATAAAACGGTGTCAAAATTATTTTTATAGTAGTGACTATTATTTTGTACGAGACCTAGTGGGTCAAAGATGTATAAATTAGGAAGTATGGTTGATAATGGGTTTAAAAATGGGATAAGGTTTTCTGTTTGATTAGCAGATATGATTGTAGTGAAGTTGTTTTTAAAATCAAATCTGACTTTTTCTAAATTTTCACAGGCTATTCCTACTGGTGTTTTTGAATCGTTATTTGAAAATAGATTTAATGTTACTTTTTTAGGAAGTACTGGTATACTTGGTGCTTTGACGTCTATTTCTATTAATTTTTTACAAATATTTGAAATGTAGTTTAATAAATTTTCATTATCATAGGTATATGCTGTTTGAAATTCATATATATTATTATTTATTTTTATTAGGCCTCTTCCTTTGATGTCACTTGGTATTACATCAGTTTTTCCTATGATACCTGTGTATTCATATTTATCATTCATCCTAAGTGGTATTAATTTTTCAAAGTTTTGTAGTAAACGACTTCTAATGTTTGATGATGTTGCTGTTAGTATAAAATATATTCCGTATTTGTTACAGTCTCTTGTTAGGGATACTAGTGTTTCAAACATATCGTATGTTTCTGAAAATACTTCATAATTATTTATGATGACTACGATATTTTCTAGATTGTTTTTTTCTCTATAAAGGTTTATATCGCCATTATAGTTATGGAGTATTTTTTTTCTTTCTTCTATTTTTTGTTTAAGCATTTTAAATAAATTATTTACTTTTTCTTTTTCTTCTATTGTTATAAAATCACCAATTTGAGGAGCGTTTTGAAACATTCTTAGGTTTTCACTGCCAAAATCTAATAAATAGAAATTTACTTCTTCGGTTTTGTGTCTTATTATGGTGGAGTAAATTATCGTGTTAAGTAAATCTTCTTTGCCACTTTCTGATGAACCGATTATTAAAGTATTTCCATCAATATTTAAATTAACTGGTCCTTGAGTTTGATTTTCTGGGTCGTCATATTCACCAATTATAGGGTTAATTAAATTTTTTGATGTTCTATAGCCATATTTATTTATGATGTCTGAAACATATATTTTTTCTTTTAATTTTTCAAGCCATAACTGTTTTGTAGTGATGTTTTCTTCTTTGGCTAAAGTGCTTATATATTTTACTATATTTGTTATTTCTTCACCTTCGGAGATTGGTATTTCAGCATTTGTTATATCAGTAACTGATTTTATTTGTGCGCCTACATTATCAACAAATATTATATCTTGATTAGCTTTCTTTTCTAATTTTTCTTTTGGATAATAACTACAACCACTGTAAGCAGACTGACCTTCTGCAAAATATTCGTTGTAACCTACTTGAAGATAAAATCTTCCAACATCGGTTAATAAGGCGGCGGCGTCTGTTTGTATCATGCCACGGCTATCGGCTTTATCTTGGACTTTTAAACAAATTCTAAATCTACTGTTACTCCAAATCTGATCATCAACTACTCCATGTGGTTTTTGGGTTGCTAGTATTAAATGGACACCTAAACTTCTACCAATGCGGGCAGTACTGATTAATTCTTTCATAAATTCCGGTCTTTGGGTTTTTAATTCAGCAAATTCGTCGGATATGATAAATAGATGACTAATTTGTTCGTCTAATTTTCCTTCACGGTAATATTTTTGATATTTGTAAATATCGATTGTACTTTCACCTAATTTATTTCTAGCTTCATTAAACTTTTTTTGTCTCCTTCTAAGTTCACTTCTGATAGAAGATAGGCATCTATTAATTTCTGAATTATCTAAGTTGGTGATCGTTCCAATTAGATGTGGAAGTTTTATGCCTTTTTCTTTATTTTCAAAGGCACCTGCTAGTCCTCCACCTTTATAATCTATAAGAGCAAATGATACTTCTTTTGGGTGGTAATTAATTGCGAGTGATAAAATATAGGTGATTATAAACTCTGATTTTCCGCTTCCGGTCATTCCGGCAATTAATCCATGTGGTCCATGCATTTTTTCGTGTAAATCAAGTTTAAATTGTTCACCATTTTCGTCTAAACCTACGGGCACGCTTAATGTGTGGGTTGGGTCGTTTTCTCGCCATCTATTTAGTATGTTTAATTGGCCGATATTTCCAACATCATACATTTCTAAGAAACCTAATGTTTTAGGGAAATTTGCACTATCTTTAGTTTTTAATGGTATTTGAGCTATTATACTTATCGCATTATTCATGTTTATATGATTTAAAGTATTCATTTCATGAGTAAATTCTTGCTCTTTATCACTTATTAACTCGTTTTCAAATATACCTGATGTTTTTCCATCTATATTAATGAAGCATTTGCATTCTTTAGGAACGCTTGATAGATTTGGACTTTGATATAATACTGAAAAACCATAGTTTATTTTAGATGCGGTTATTTCTTTGATTATACTAGCATTTTTTAAAACGTCTATATCATCTATTAATATTAAATAATATGGTGTGAAAAGGTTTTCTTTATATTCACTTTTCCGGTAATTATAAACATTTGATAGATAGGTTGATATTATTTTAATGTCGTCTGGATTATCGCCATAAAATCTGATTGTTTTGTCGTCATTAAGTAGGTGAGGGGATAATTTTAAATAAGTGAAATGGTCATTTTGTTTAGATGAAAGATATATTATTTTTAAGTCACGGTATGAATGAAGTGTCATAACTTGCAGTAAGATACTATCTATAAATTGATTGGTGTTTGTTTCATTTCCTAATATGGCAGTAACATTTTTTTGATAGAGTGAGGTGGTGATTGGTACGTTTTTAATGTATTTTTTAGATATGATTATACTGTTTAATAAATCTTTTAGATTATCTTCCTCCATGGTAAAGTGCTCTTCTGGGTAGTTTATTTTGATGTTTGGTTTTTTATTTCCAAGACCTAATCTAACGGTTAAAAAATCTTCGTTTGTTATTTCTCTTTCAAAGAGGTTTCTTTTTTTATTTATTAAGATGTTTACGCATTCGTCAATACTGGGATTATTTTCAATTATTGTTTGTCTTTCTTTGTCTATTAATGCTTGAATTTTGTTACTTTTTTCTTCTAGGTATTTTTTATATTTTTCTTGTCTTTCATTTTCTTCTTCTTTATCTATTTTTTTTTGATATTTTCTTGAAAGACTAGGCCATACGATTACGCTTGCGAGCATAGCTAAACCGATTATTAAAGTGGAAAATGACTGTGAATAATTTTGAGTGGTTACCATATTACTTATAGCATTAAATACGGTCACGATAGACATCATGCTCATTGTCAGCATTGGCCCTAACGTATAAATTAATGGTTTATCATCTATCCCTTTAGGTGTTGGTGGGGCATCTATTATAACTTCTTCTGGTTTAAATTTTGTAATAAATCTAGGCATTTTTTCAAAATATTCTTCACCTGATGTGAGATAAGGGTCTTCTTTGGTGTTTGTTTGTGGCTCATTTATTACAAGTGGTGTGAACATTTTACTATCTAACTGTAGATTATTATATGGGTTATTAATGACAAGAAAGTTATCCATATATATTATTTTTAAACCCATAATGAAGATTATATCGCCTGTTTTTAATATTTGTCTTTCTATTTTTTTATTATTTATGTATGTACCAAAGGTTTCATCAGTATTATATAAAACTGATAGACCGTTTTCATTTGTGATATGGGCATGAACATTATTTACGGCTGGGCTAGGGTAGTAGATGTTGCATTCTTGACTTTTTCCTATTCTTATTTCTTGATTTTTGAAAAAGGTGTATTTTCTATATGTTTCATCCCATAGTGGCATGACGTATAAATACATTTTTTCGGTATTATAGGCTAATAATTCGTAGAAATTATACTCTCTCAATGTTTCTTTTTGCATTGTTTGATTATTTTGAATTATTCTTACATCTACATTACTACTTATTATCCACCTATTATCTTCTGCTTTAATATTGATTAAATTAATTTGTTTTCCTTTTTTATTATAACTTATGAAATAGTTTCCTTGAATTTTGTTTGGTAATCTTAAACTGGTTATTTCATTACTTTTTATTAAGTATACTAGCATATCTTTCCCTCTATTCTAGATACACTATACCATAAGTTTTAAAATAAAAAAAGAGTGTTAATTACTCTTTAGGTCATTTATTGTTTTTGTATAACATTCTTCGGGATTTAGATAATTTCCAGAAATTGCTATTTCTAATAAGACGTGATTTCCTAAGTCTTTATTTATATTAGCTTCTCCAGATTTTCCTATTATTGTTCCGACAGTTACTTGGTCGCCTTCTTTTACAGTTACTTCGCTTAATGAGCTATAAATGCTTTCGACATTATTTTCATGAGTTATTCTGACTACTTTTCCTAGTAAGTTGTCTTCTTTTACGCTGGTTACTTTTCCTGATGCGATTGATAAAACGTCAAATGTATCATTTATACCACCATAAGCAATCCCGTTATTTTGGATGTATGTTCTATCATATGATATGATTGAGTTTTCTTGATTTTCTTCGTCATCTTTATAGTTATAATAATTTTGAACTATTTTTACAGAATTATTACTGTAAGGCTTACTGATTGTTTCTACACTATTTACGACCGTGGATACAGATTCATCAAATAGTTTAGAAACGTAAGTATAATCTTCTACTTCTGGTTTAGTTTCTAATTTTTGATTAGATATGCTGACATAGAAAAGAGCGATTATAAGTACTGACGCAACAACACTTAAGATATAAATAACTTTTAATTTAGCTTGTTCTGTTTCTCCCATTTTCTCACCTCTAATATCATTTTGGTTAATATTAGAAATTTTATACTTAAATTTTTTCTATTTTTGTTTGATTATAATAATGACTTAATATTTCGTTGTATTTATATCCTTCTTTGGCCATTCCATTGGCACCATACTGACTCATGCCAACTCCATGTCCAAAACCTTTAGTGGTAATTGTTAGATTACTATTTTCATTTATAATTTCAAAACAATTTGATTTTAAATTTAATTTTGTGGCAACATCTCTCCCGTTTAACTCTATATCATTAATTTTTATTTTTTTTACTCTTCCTGTGTTTGTTTTTTCTAGCACTTCTATGTTTAAGGTATCATTATAAGTTAAATTTAATTTTTCATAAAATGTTTTTAAATCCATTTTTACTACACTCGTGTAAGATGGTGATAATTCATCCCACGTACTTTCAACACTTCTTAAATACGGCAGTTTTGAAACAAACACATCTTCACTATTTTCGGTTTTTCCAGTGCTGGTGGAAAAAAATAGGGCATTTGCGACTTTTCCTTGATAGGTTAGGTATTCTCCTGATGTCTCATTAATGGCTTTTTTTATTTTGTTTATATTTTTGGTGTATTTATCTTTCCATTTTTCTTTTAATTCTTCGTCGGTTAAATAAACTTGGTTTGCGGTTGTGTTTACGATGTCATATTCGGTATTTTTATTATTTTGAATTTTATATAAAGCATAACTACGTGAGGCGACAGCTTGGGCTTTTAGAGCTTCTAGTTCAAAATTTGCGGGCATTTCACCAGATACTACTCCTTTTATGTATTCTTCAAAAGGTAGTGTTAGTATTTCATTTGTTTGTTCATTTTTTACTTTTATCATTTGATTGCTTATATATTTAAAGTTTATATTATCTATTTTTGTAAATATTTTGACAGTAAAAAAAGGTATTATAAGTACTAATAGTGTGGTTAGTATAAACTTTTTCATACGTTATCTCCTTACATAATTTTTGTATAATTAAATAAATCATATAAAAAATTAACGACTAAGTATGATAAAGCCATGCTTACTATTAGGTATAATACCCTTGCTTGATAATATCTGTTTTTTTTAAATATTCCGGAAATGTTTAGGCTTTCAATTGCCCATATTGTAAGTATTGTTATTATGATATATAAAATAGATTTAATTTCCATAATTATTCAACATATCTATTCTTCTTTGATGTCTTTCTTCACCCTTAAATTTGGTGTTTAAAAATGTATCTACTATATCTTTAGCATTCCATGAGGTCATTTCTCCACTTATGGCAATTATATTGGCATCATTATCTTCTCTTGTGTATTTGGTTTCTTTAACTGTATCTACTTTAGCACATCTTATGCCTTTTACTTTGTTGCAGGCGATACTTATTCCGATGCCACTACCACAAATTGCTACCCCTTTTTCTACTTTTCCTTGGCTTACTGCTTCACCTAATTTAAAACCATATTCAGGATAATCATGACTGTTTTTATTATCACAACCGTAGTCAATAACAGTATATCCTTTTTTTAGCAAATATTTTGTAAGTTTTTGTTTTAAATCATATCCGCGGTGATCTGACGCAATACCTATCTTTGTTTTTTCTTTAACTATTTCCGGTTTGTTTTTTTCTATTTGTGTTTTTTCATTGATTATTTCTACTTCTTTCATTTCATCACCTTCCAGTCTTATTATAGCATTTATTTGTGAAATTTTTTAGAAAAAAAGGGCACTTTTGTGTCCTTATTTTACGAATGGTAATAAAGCTATAAAGCGGGCTTTTTTAACTTCACCAGCTATATATCTTTGGTGTTTTGCACATGTACCAGTTATTCTTCTAGGTAAGATTTTACCTTTGTCTGCTGCTACATATTTTTTTAAATTTTCATCTTTGTATGTTACGTGTTTACCAGCACATAATTGGCATACTTTTTTCTTTTTACGACGAAATTCAGCCATAGTCTATTTCCTCCTTTATTCAAGAAAATTATCATCAATAGATACATTATCGCCAAAGTCAGCAAATGGGTCATTATCAACATTTACGTTATTTGTTGGAGTGACATTTTGATAATCATATGGTGATGGCTCGTTTGAGCTGCTAGTTTGTGTTCTTCTAGAATCTAAGAACTGTACAGAATCTGCTACGACATCTACTGTGTATCTTTTATTACCGTCTTTATCGGTGTAACTGCCAGTTTGAAGTCTACCTTCTACTGAGACTTGACTTCCTTTATCTAGGTAGTTAGTAATGTTTTCAGCTTGTTTTCTCCATACAATAATATTAATAAAATCTGCTTCTCTTTCTCCTTGAGCGTTATTAAAGGTACGATTTACAGCTAAACTAAAACGTGTATACGGAATATTTGTTCCTGTATATCTTAATTCTGGTTTGGCAGTTAATCTACCTACTAAACATACTTTGTTCATATTGTACCTCTTTTCTTAATCTTCCACTCTTGTTATTAAATGACGAACAATGTCATTACTGATTAAAGCTAAACGATCAAATTCTCTGATTGCTTTATCATCTTCTGCTTCAACTTCTAATAAAAAGTAATATCCACTTTTAAAATCTTTGATTTCATAAGCTAATTCTTTTTGTCCCAATGCTTGTTCTTCTTTTACCTTAGCACCATTTTTAGTGATTACTTCGCTAAAATCTTTAGCTACTTTTTTAATTTCATCTTCTCCTAATGTTGGTCTAACGATAAACATGATTTCATAGTTTTTCATTTTTCCACCTCCTTATGGTCTTTTGGCTTTTTGCAAAGCAAGGAGTAAATTAATACTCGCTAATGATTATAACAAAATACTTAAGAAAAGTAAATATAAAAACTACCATTTTTCGGTAGTTTAAATGTTAAATCTAAAGTGACATATATCTCCGTCTTGCATAATGTAATCTTTGCCTTCTAGTCTTAATCTTCCAGCTTCTTTTACTTTATTTTCATCACCATATTTTTTTAAATCTTCATAACTCATTATTTCCGCTTTAATAAAACCTCTTTCAAAATCTGTATGGATTATTCCAGCACATTCAGGTGCTTTCATTCCTTGTTTATATGTCCATGCACGTACTTCGTCTTTTCCAGCAGTTAGGTATGTTGAAAGTCCAAGAAGTTTATATGAGCTTTTAATCAATTTATCTAAACCACTTTCATTTATGCCTAAATCTTTTAAAAATTCTTCTTTTTCTGCATCTTCTAAGTCGCTTAATTCTTCTTCTATTTTGGCATTGATTACAATTACTTCACTACCTTTAGCATATTCTTTTAATTTTTTAACATTTTCTGTTTCTATTTGCAGTTCACCTTCGTCAACATTCGCAACATATATTATTGGTTTTTGGGTTAATAGATTAAATGATTTGATTATTGTTTTTTCTTCATCCGTCAAATCTATATCTCTTACGGCTATATTATTCTGTAAGTTTGTTTGAAGTTTTTCAAGTAATTCAGCTTCTTTTTTAGCTTCTTTATCAGTACTTAATTTGGCTTTTTTTCCCATTTTATTTAATCTTGTTTCGATTACTTCTAAATCTGATAACATTAATTCTATGTCAATTATTTCTGCATCTCTTATTGGGTTAACGCTTCCAGATACATGTGTAACATTTGGGTCTTCAAAGCATCTTACTACTTCACATATAGCATCTACTTCTCTTATGTGAGAAAGGAATTTATTGCCTAGTCCTTCACCTTTTGATGCACCTTCAACAAGTCCAGCTATATCTGTAAACTCAAAGGTTGCAGGTATAGTTTTTTTGGGATTATAAAGATTTGTTAGAAATTTTACCCTTTCATCTGGGACAGTTACTATTCCGACGTTGGGCTCGATTGTGGCAAATGGATAATTTGCGGCTAATATATGTTGTTTTGTTATTGCGTTAAACAATGTTGATTTACCAACGTTTGGTAAACCGACTATTCCTGCTGTTAAACTCATTTTCATCACCGAAAATATTATACTATATTTTGTCTATTTTATAAAGAAAAAAACCACTAATTGTGGCTTTATAAGGTTGGATTTGCTCCTGGTCCTGTTGGAAGTCCAATGGTAAACCAACCAATAACTATTAATAACCATACTAAACCAAAGATTAAAACCGTTGGCCTTAATAAATTTAGTGTACCAAAAATTGTTATTTTGTTACTCTCTTTATTGTTGTATTTTTCTAAAAATGCTAGCATAACTATAAAATATACGAAAAATGGGGTCATACCTTTTCCAACACTATCGGCAGCTTTAAATATGAACTGGGTAAAGTCTGGAGTGATGTTTGCTTTCATAAACAAAGGCACTAAAACGGGGGAGGCGACTGTCCATTTTGTTAGGCAGTCTGGTATGAATATTGACATGATAATTATAACTAAGAACATGGTTATTATTAATGGAAGACCAGTGAATTCTAGTGAGCTCATTAAAGATATTAGCCATGACGCAATTACTGTTCCAAGATTTGTCCAGTTAAATATGCTTATCATTAAAGAGGCAAAGAACATTAATATAAATATATATCCTAGGTTATCAAATTCTTTAGATAATCCAACACTGAAATCATTAGTGTTTTTAATATTTTTAGACATAAATCCATAAATACCAGAACATATCATCATGATTATTAAGAACACAAAGGCAAAGGCGTCTTTAAATGGGGCATTTGTTCCTAATAACTGTGCCACGTAGTCTTTTTGCGTTTTATCCAGTAATACTCCTGATCCTGGTAAATCTGGAATTATCATATATATGAATACTAAAATACATATTACAAATGCTATTTTACTAATTAGTAACCCTTTTTTTGATGTTTGATATTCTTCGTTTTCTTTAATGGATTCTTTTACTTTTGGTTTTAATACTTTTTCTATTATGATTGTACCAATTACTGAAAGTAGTAGGGTACTTAATAACATGCCAAACCAGTTTGACCATGCGTTAAATATGTAATTACTGTCGACGGTTACTGCCGCTGATTTGGTAAGTAGTCCTAATTGATAGTCGTCATAGTTAAATACTAGTCCTGCTCCATAGCCCATGGTTACACCGATAAAAGCGGTGAGTATTCCTAGCATAGAATTTCTTCCTAAATACTGATAAATAACTGCAGCCATTGGAAGAACTAATATTAATCCATATTCGTCCAAAAATGAAGATATTATTCCGAAAAATAGGGTTATAAATGTCACTATACTTGGTTTTAGTCTTTTAAACGGTGTAAATATTGCTTTAAATAATCCGCTTGCTTTTCCAATTGATACGGCCATTAGTGATATGATAAGTAAAACTAGTGGTTCAAAGTTTTTGAATGTTTCAACTGGTGAAGCTAAGAAGTATTTTAATCCCTCTTCGGAAAAGATACTTTTTACAGTAACCACGGATGTTTCTAGGCTTCCGTTATTTACTTTGGTTATTTCTCCTTGTACTCCAAGTATGGAACAAATTGTACTAATAACCATTATTATCATAGTTAAAATTATAATTGTGATAACAGGCCCAAGCAATTTTTTTTGCTTTTTTTTCATTTTGTTACTCCTATCTAATTATTTTTTTTAGTTTTTTATTGAATTCAATTCGGGGGATCATAATACTTCTTCCACATTTTAAACATTTTATTTTGATGTCAGCACCTAATCTGACTATTTCCCATTCGTTTGTACCACATGGGTGTGGTTTTTTCATCATTACGATGTTTCCTAATTTATATTCTTGCACTGTGAACCTCCATCTGTGGATATGGTATATTTAGACCCTTTTCTTTAAATTCTTGCACTACTTCTTTTAAAATCATTCTCCTAAATTCATAATATTTTGAATAATCAACTTCGGCAGACAGTCTATAAATTATAGAGTTAGCGTCTAAGGTTTGTACGCCTAATACTTGTATTTTACCTTTTAAGTATTTTACTTCTTTATTTATTTTGTCGCAGACGTTTTGAAGTGATGTTTCAATTTTTTCTAATTCATCTTGATAATCAGTAGATATGTCTATTAAACATTGAAGTGGCATCATGCTGTAATTAATTACTTCGGTAATGCTTCTATTGGAGATAAATTTTACTTCTCCAGTAATTGACCTTACTTTAGTTGTTTTTATTCCTAGGGATATGACAGTACCTCTGAAATCACCAACTTGAATATTATCACCAACTTTGAATTGGTCCTCAGTTATTATGGATATTCCAGCTATTATATCTTTTAATAGGTCTTGAACTGAAAGTCCCGCAACTACTCCAACTATTCCAAGTGAAGTGATTAAAGCTTTTGTATCAACGCCCCAAATGTTTAGTACCATTAAAATGGCGATTATTATGGAAAGGTACTTAATCACGTTGGATAATATACTGACAATTGTTAGAAGTTTTTTATCAGACGTTTTTTTTGCTTTTTTTATTATTGCTTTTGTGATAAATTTTTTTATAAATATACATATTAATGTTACAACTGATATAATTATAATTGTTGATATTATTTCTTTTGTTAAAGTGTTATCCATTTAGTTTTCCTTTATTCCAAGTATGTCTAAGATTCTATTTAAGTCAGCTGCATTATTAAATGTTATTTCAAGTTTCTTTTCTTTTATTTTTACTTTAGTGTCTAATTTATCTCTTAGCATGTCTTGAACATATTGATATTCATTTGTTTTTGATTTTTTTTCTATCTGATTTTTTCTTGGTGTTTCTTCGCTTATTTTTTCTAAATCTCTGACTGTTAGTTTGTTTTCGGCTATTTCTGTGGCCATTTTTAGTATTTCTTCTTTATCATCTAATTTACTTAAAACTCTGGCGTGTCCCATGGTAATTTGGCCACTTACAATCATGTCTTGCACTTCGTTTGGAAGTCTTAAAAGTCCTAGTATATTTGTAACATAGCTACGGCTTTTACTTACTTTTTGAGCCAGTTCTTCTTGTGTTAATGACATTTTTTCGATTAAGCTTTTATAGGCTTTTGCTTCTTCTAGGGCGTTAAGATTTTCTCTTTGCAGGTTTTCTAATAACGCTATTTCTGCCATTTTATTGTCAGAAAGTTGTCTTATGATGGCTGGTATAGTTTTTTTGCCAGCCATTTTGCTTGCTCTAAGTCTTCTTTCGCCAGCTATTACATCATAACCTTTAATACTTTTTTTAACTATTATTGGTTGAAATACGCCATTTTCTTTGATGGATTCTGCAAGTTCTTTTAATGCTTCTTCGTCAAAAATTGTTCTTGGTTGGTATGGGTTTGGTCTTAATTCGTTCACATCTAGTTCTACTACTTCTTCATTTTTAGCGTCTTCATACATCTGTTTTTCAAAGTCACTGACGTTATTTACATTTAAATTATCTAAATCAAATAATTGTTCTAATCCTTTACCTAATGCTCTTCTATTTTCCATTTCGAGAAATCACCTCTTTTGCTAAATTTAGATATGCTTCAGCTCCACGGCTTTTTGGGTCATAGTTTATAATTGGTTTTCCATGGCTAGGAGCCTCAGATAATCTTACTAATCTAGGAATTATTGTGTCATATACTCTTTCTTTAAAATAACTTTTTATATCTTGAACAACTTCTAAGCCTAAATTGGTCCTATTATCAAGCATTGTTAATAATACGCCTTCAATATCCAAAGTCGGATTTAATGTTTTTTGTGCTAACATTATTGAGTTTAATAACTGCATAATTCCTTCTAGAGCAAAGAATTCACACTGCACTGGAATTATAACAGAATCTGCTGCTGTTAAGGCATTTGTTGTCAATATTCCAAGTGATGGTGGGCAATCTATAATTATATAATCAAACATGTCTTTAGCCATTATCAAGTGTTTTTGAAGTTGTTTACTTTTGGCAAATTCTGGGTCTAAACGACTTTGCTCCATAAGTTCTATATCTATTCCAGCTAAACTTATTGTTGCGGGTATTATATATAGATTTTTAAATTTTGTTTTGATAATTACTTCTTTTAATTCGGCATTGTCTATAAGAAGTTCATATATACTCTTTTTAATATTTCCTTTTTCAATACCTAAACCGGTTGTACTATTTCCTTGTGGATCTAAATCTATTAGTAATGATTTTTTTCCCAGTACACCTAATGATGCAGCTAGATTGATACTTGATGTTGTTTTTCCAACACCACCTTTTTGATTAACAAGTGCAATTATTTTTCCCATTTATATCACCATTTTCTATTAAATAAAGCTATCTACATTTTATCACAATATTCGACATAAATCTATTTATTAGTCTTAAAAAAAGGAAACCAATTAGTGATTTCCTCTTTTTATTAATCTTTTTGCTGGTTCTTTTTGATATTTGCATCCGATTATTTTTTGTTTGGTTGCTAAATCATTAAGGTAATCCGCTAAATATGCTTGCCTATTTTCGTCACTTTTTTGATCAAGTAATATTTCTTTTTCTCTAATAGTCATTTTTTCTAATGGTCTTATTTGATCAGCATCTACAAATAGTAATCTTCCATCATTAGATGTTAATTTATTGATATATTCTTCTACTGCATCAATACTTTCTGCGTTTCTTTCTTTATAATACATTCTTTGAATATGATCCATTACACGAATTTGATTATCTTTTGGGCCTTTAACCAGTCCACCAATTGTTCTTACCCTAATACCTGTTTGCTGTTCAATGAAGTATAAAATCATATCATCTCTTTTTTCTGGTATAAGTGTTACCCAGGTACCTTTTAATCTTTGCGGCATTTCATATTCATGTTTGGCTACTTCATATTTAGCACTAACACTGGTGTACCCAGATATTTTATCATAAACTTCTTTTTCTTCTGCTACCTCACCATCTAAAAGACAAATATCTTCTATTCGTACAAAATAGATTGATGGTATTCTTTTACGGTTTAATATTTTATCTAATATTGACATAAGCATTCTCTCCTTTTCTGCCTATATTATACATTTTTTTATTTCATTGTCAATAAAACCCCGCTTTTGCGAGGTTTTTTATGATTAACTTGTGATAATGTCTTAAGTGTTATCTTTTGATTATGTCCCATCTAATGATATAATACTCCACCGAG
>CAKPAT010000004.1 GCA_934133155.1 uncultured Bacilli bacterium | reverse complement strand
AAAAGCAAGTTTATGGACAAAATTATGGTATTTTGATATATTTAATATAGAAAACTTAACGCATAATAGCTATTTATGCGTCAGAAAGAGGTAAAACATGAGAAGGAAAAATAAAAACAAAATACTAAAAGCGTTCTTAATTTTTACATTTATTTTTTTAGGAACCGCATATGCTGCCTTTAATACAAATATAAACTTAAGTGCCAAAGGAAACGTTAAAACGTCAAACACCATAGAAACATTAAAAACAAAAGTAGTAGAAAGTGGTGATGGACTTTACTTAGATAAATACACTAAAAATAAATATGTTTATAAAGGTACAAATCCTGATAACTATATCAAAATAGATAGTAACTTATATAGAATAATTTCCATCGAAAATAATGCCTTAAAAGTAATCAAAAAAGAAAGCGTTTTAACGAATGTTCTGGATAAAGCAAGTGAACAAATAAGATACTCCGAAAATGCGGCAGATTACTGCCACTATGATGGACCGTACTACGGCTGTAACGTCTGGGGAAGTAAATATACCATGCTTGATAAAAATGAAAACAGTGTAACTCAAATGGCAAAAGAAACTTTTAGTGAAAAACTTTATAATTTACCTGAAAAAGAAGCCTATTTAAACACTTACTTAAATGAAACATGGTATGATACTTTATCAAGCAAAACTAAAGAAATAATAGCCATACACTCATTTAATGTTGGACCCGTAAATGGAGAAAATGAACAACTGACAAACACGGTAAAAGCTGAAAACGAATATAAGTGGAAAGGCAAAGTCGCTTTAGCATCATTAACTGATTTTGTAAATGCAAATAGTAACCCCTTATGCGAAACAGTATATGCTAATACAAAAAAATCAGATATATGGACTGAATGCCAAAATACCAACTGGCTATATAAACTGGTAGGTAATGGCTGGCTTATCACACCAGTTAGTAGCACATCAGCACCTCATTCAAGTTGGCACTATGTAAGTGAAAGTGCCTTATATAGTTCTTCTTCAGTAGGAGAGGGCGGTTTATTTAATACATATCCAGTATTTTACATCACTAAAAACATCACACTAAAAGGAAGCGGGCAAAAAGATACTCCTTACGAATTAATCAGTTAACAGATGACAAAAAATAATGCACTGAAACCATCACCGAAAGTGCACATAATGTTCTTTGCTTTCTGGTGATGCAACTAATAAATGATCCTATTTGAAAATGTTAATACTTCACAAAGCGCGAAGTTTTTTTTCTATTCAAAATCACCAAAATCAAAAACACTCATAAAATAATATGAGAAAATATAAACCACCCAGCTTAGAAAGTGAGGAAAACATGAAACAAAAAGTATTAACTAAAAGAGAAAGTGAAGTTTTTAACCTTCTAATAAAAAATAATACGACAAAAGAAATCGCCGAAAAACTTAAAATAAGCGATAAAACCGTTAGAAACCATATATCTAACGCCATGCAAAAATTAGGAGTTAAAGGTAGAGCTGGTGCCGTTGTCGAACTATTAAAACTTGGCGAAATCTCATTATAAAAGGGTTATTAAAAGCCCTTTTATTTCATATCATTAAATGGTGATACAAATGTTAAAAAAAATATCTATAAGAAAAATAACCTTATCAACCATCGCCTTACTAGCTATATCTTTACTATACCTCCTGCCAGAAAGTAAAAAAATAAACCCCAAAGAAGAACTTGAATACACAAACGCAAACATAACCACAAGCCCCATATACCTTTTAGATAAAAATAACTATCTTGCCAAAGTAGATGTTGTAACATCTAAAACAAATGCTAAAGAAAAAGCTCAAGAACTTATCAAAATCATGACAATAGATGCTATGGAAAGTAAAATACCAAATGGCTTTAATGCCATACTCCCGCCAAATACCGAAGTATTAAACATCAGCATAGAAGGCGACTTACTTAAAATAGATTTTTCCAAAGACATATTAGATATAGATGAGAAAAAAGAAGAAAAAATGGTTGAAGCTATATGCTATACCTTAACCGAAATAGAAAACATAAACAAAATAATAATATACGTTGAAGGTGATATTCTAACAAAACTGCCAAAAACAAAAATAAATCTTCCAAGCACCTTAGATAAAACCTTTGGAATTAATAAAGAATTTGACCTAACCAGCACCAAAGACATAAAAGATGTCACAATCTACTACATAAACCAAATAAAAGGAAACTACTACTATGTTCCCGTAACCAAATATTTAAACGATAATAGAGAAAAAATAGACATAATAATTGACGAACTATCTCAAAACTTTAATCCAAACAAAAACCTTATGAGCTTTCTAAGTACAAATGCCAAATTAGTTTCTGCAAAGCAAAATGGCCAAACATTAAACTTAGAATTTAATGAAGAATTATTTGATGATAAAGTAACAGAGACTGTTTTGGACGAAGTAATCCAATCAGTAAGCCTTTCAGCCAAAGAAAATTATGATATAAACGAAGTTGTATTCACAGTAAATAGTAAAGAGGTCGCAAAAAAAGCATTATAAACAGTTTATTTTTCCTAAAAAAAACGATATAATACTAAATAGAATAGGAAGGGATAAACATGAAAGAAGATTTAAAAATAATAAACGAATATTTTAATGCGGCCAATTACCTATCCGCATGTCAATTATACTTACTAGATAACCCACTATTAGAAGAAAAATTAGAAAAAAAACACCTAAAAAAGAAAATAGTTGGGCACTGGGGAACCGTACCTGCTCAAAACTTCATATATGCCCACTTAAATAGAATAATCAAACAGTATGACCTAAACATGATATACATATCCGGACCAGGCCATGGCGGTAACAGTGTAATATCTAATACATACCTAGAAGGAACATATAGTGAAGTCTATCCAAATATCACAGAAGATAAAAACGGATTAAAAAAACTATTCAAACAGTTCTCTTTCCCAGGAGGAGTTTCCAGCCATGCCGCTCCAGAAACCCCAGGATCAATTCACGAAGGAGGAGAACTTGGCTACTCACTAGCACACGCCTTTGGGGCAGCCTTAGATAATAAAGATTTAATAGTAGCATGCGTAGTAGGTGATGGAGAAGCTGAAACTGGACCACTAGCAACATCATGGTTTGGTAACAAATTTATAAACCCAGAAAAAGATGGAACAGTTCTTCCAATATTAAACCTAAACGGCTATAAAATAAGTAACCCAACAGTTTTATCAAGAATAAGTAACGAAGCCTTAGGTAATTACTTTTATGGGTTAGGATATAAACCATACTTAGTAGAAGGTACAAACCCTGAAGAAGTCCATGAAATAATGTACAAAACATTAGATAAAGTTGTTCAAGATATAATAAATATCAAAACAAATAAACAAAAAGAAATATTATGGCCTATGATTATACTAAAAACCCCTAAAGGTTGGACTGGTCCTAAATTCGTTGATGGCAAACAAATAGAAGGAACCTTTAGAGCCCACCAGGTACCACTTTCTATAGATACAGATGAGCACATTAAACAAATCGAAATATGGCTTAAAAGTTATCACCCAGAAAAATTATTTGATAAAAACGGTAAACTAAAAAAAGAAATCAAAGACTTTCTTCCAAAAGGCGATAGAAGAATGGGGTCAAACAAGGTGGCAAACGGTGGATTACTTTTAAAAGATTTAATTCTGCCGGACTTTAGAAACTATGCCGTTAAATTTGAAAGCCATGGTAAAGTAAAAAAACAAGACACCGAAGAACTTTCTAAATTTATTAGAGATATATTCATAAATAATCAAACAAATTTTAGAATATTCGGTCCCGACGAAACCATGTCGAATAGACTTTATAATGTATTTGAAGCTACTAAAAGATCATGGCAGGAAGATATTAAAACGCAAGATGAATATTTAAGTAAAGACGGAAGAGTAATGGATTCCTACCTTTCCGAGCACCTATGCGAAGGTATGCTTGAAGGATATATTCTAACTGGAAGACACGGAATGTTCGCTAGCTATGAAGCTTTTATTAGAATAATTGATTCCATGGCCTCACAGCACGCTAAATGGCTTAAAGTGTGTCACGAACTATCATGGAGAGCCGATATTAGTTCACTAAACTTTTTGTTAACATCAAACGTTTGGCAGCAAGATCATAACGGATATACTCACCAAGACCCAGGTTTTCTAGACCACATGGCCAATAAAAAAGCTAGCACCGTCAGAATGTATTTACCACCAGATGCCAACTGTTTGCTGTCATGCTTTAATCATTGTGTGCAAACCAAAAACTATATCAACATCATAGTTGCTTCAAAGCATCCAAGTTATCAGTGGTTAAATATGGAAGAGGCCGTAGTTCACTGCACTAAAGGTATCGGTATATGGAAATGGGCTAGTAACGATGACACAGATCCAGATATAATCATGGCCTGCTGTGGTGCAACACCAACACTTGAGACTCTAGCCGCCATATCAATACTTCATAAATACCTTAAAAAAGTAAAAATCAGATGTATCAATGTCGTTGATCTAATGAAACTTGAATCCAATTCCAAGCACCCACACGGTTTAACCGACGAAGAATACAACTATTTATTTACTAAAAATAAACCAATCATTTTCGCCTACCATGGCTATCCAACCCTAATTCATGAGCTAACATACTTAAGAGAAAACAAAAACATATCTGTTCATGGCTATATAGAAGAAGGTACAATTACCACACCATTTGACATGAGAGTACAAAATGAAATAGATCGTTATCATTTGGTAATCGACGCCTTAAATCATATCCCTGACCTTGGCAGCGACGGAACATACCTCATGGAACTTATGAAAAATAAACTAGTTCAGCATAAAAATTACATCAAAGATAATGGTGAAGACATGGAAGAAGTCAGAAACTGGAACTGGAATAACTAAGGAAGATAAACTTCCTTTTAATTTGCATTTTTCCTTCATATATGTATAATATAAATGTTATTTAAACGCATAAGGAGAAAGTTATGGAAAAAACATATGAAGTAGGGCTTTATGAACATAATGCCATAAGCTATGAAAAAGTAAGAAAAATGTTTGAAAAAGAAAATAGGGTATGCATTTCCCATGCCACAGGCACCGGAAAATCATACATAGCACTTCAGTTAATTTATGATACATTAAAAGAAAATCCTAATAAAAAAGTATTATTTTTAGCGCCCACTAATGGTATCTTAGAACAGTTTGCAGCCCATATTCAAAACTTGGGATTAAAAAACGTTACATTAAGGACTTATCAATCTCTTTTAAATCTATCAGAAGAAGAACTAAAAAAAATAGAATGTGATTTATTAATTTGTGATGAATGTCATAGATTAGGTGCCGAAGAATGGAAAAAAAGAATAGATATTTTAACTGAAACTCACCCTAAAATGAAAATATTTGGAATAACCGCAACGCCAGTAAGAGCTCGCGGAACATCAGAAGAAAACGATATATCCGAAACCTTTTTCCATGGTAATGTAGCAAGTACTTACAGTCTAGCTGAAGCAATAGCAGACGGAGTACTTCCAAACCCAGATTATCATATAGCAGTAGCTGTTTTAGAAGACGAATGTGCCGAACTAGAAAAAATAATCCAAAATGGAAACGCTTCAGAAGAAGAAAAACAAAAATATAAAAAAATTCTTAAAACCGTAAAAGATAAAATATCACAAGGCGAAAAAACAAGTGATTTACTAAAAAAACATATTAAAAAAGGCGGTAAATATATTTACTTTTGCCCACCAGGATCAGACATTGAAGAACTTCAAAACAAATTTTTAGAAGATTTGTACCCTGATATAACTGCCGAAGAAGTAGAAATGTATCAAGTAATAAATGGTGAAATACGTGGACAAACGGACAAAGAAAATAAACAAAATAGTGATAACTTTAGATATAATAAATCAAATACCGGATTAGATGTTACAAATAAAACAAAAGTAATGTTTGCAATAAATATGTATAACGAAGGAATACATGTAAATGACATCGACGGAGTAATTATGTGTAGACAAACAAGCTCTGAAATAATCTTTTACCAGCAACTAGGAAGAGCCTTAGCCGTTACAAAATCGCAAAATAAACCAGTTGTATTAGATTTTATGAATAACTTTGAAAAAATATTATCACTTCAAAAACATATCAGAGACATCAAAAAAAATGAAAATAGAGAAATATCTGATGACGATTATGACGAAAGTTACACGGATTACACCGAAAATGATATCAGAGATTTATTAAAAGTAGCATTTGACTTAGATGAAGAAATAATAGATGTATTAGAAACCTTTTTAGAAGTAAGAGGGTTTGCTCAAAGTCTATGTGATATGTCATTTGAAGAAAAATTAAATTACATTCAGACTGAATTTATTGATAAAAATGAACATTTTCCTAAGGATAAAGATACTCAGAGGTTTTCAGACGGCACATTAATTGGCAGTTGGCTTGGCTGTAATAAGGAAAAAATAATGAAAGAAGCAGAAAACGGAAACGAAACAGCCCTTCAAATTTGTAAACTAAGAAACTGGGGAGTAGACTTATTTACTGAAAGATTAAATTACATTCAGACTGAGTTTTTTAATAAAAATAAACCTCTTCCTAAGAAAAAAGATACTCAGAGATTTTTAGACGGTACATCAATTGGCGGCTGGATTAGCAACAATAAAGACAAGATAATGAAAAAAGCCGAAAATGGAAACGAAATAGCCTTTCAACTTGTTAAACTAAAAAAATGGAAAGTAGACATATTTGCCGAAAAATTAAATTATATTGGGGCGGAATTTATTGACAAAAACGAACCCCTCCCTAAGGATAAAGATACTCAGAAATTTTTAGATGGTACATCAATTGGCGGCTGGATTAGCAACAATAAAGAAAAGATAATGAAAGAAGCAGAAAAGGGAAACGAAACAGCCCTTCAAATTGTTAAACTAAAAAACTGGAAAGTAGACATATTTGCCGAAAAATTAAATTATATTGGGGCAGAATTTATTGATAAAAATGAATCTCTTCCTAAATTTGGGGATGCTCAGAAATTTTCGGACGGTACATCAATTTACGGGTGGATTAGCAACAATAAAGAAAAGATAATGAAAGAAGCAGAAAAAGGAGACGGAATATTTCTTCAAATTTGTAAACTAAAACACTGGGGAATAGACATGTTTACTGAAAGATTGAATTATATTGGGGCGGAATTTATTGATAAAAATGAATCTCTTCCTAAGTCTGGGGATGCTCGGAGATTTTCAGACGGCACATCAATTTGCAGGTGGATTGACGCAAATAAAGAAAAGATAATGAAGGAAGCAGAAAAGGGAAACGAAACAGCCCTTCAAATTTGTAAACTAAGAAAATGGAATGTATTTACTGAGAAATTGAATTATATTGGGGCGGAATTTATTGATAAAAATAACCCTCTTCCTGAGGCTAAAGATGCTCAGAGATTTTCAGATGGTACATTAATTTGCAATTGGATTAGAAAAAATAAAGACAAGATAATGAAAGAAGCAGAAAATGAAAACGAAACAGCCCATCAAATTTGTAAACTAAAAAACTGGAAAGTAGACATATTTGCCGAAAGATTGAATTATATTCAGACTGAATTTATTGATAAAAATAACCCTCTTCCTAAGAGCGAGGCTACTGATGAATTTCCAGATGGTACATTAATTTGCAATTGGATTAGAAAAAATAAAGACAAGATAATGAACGAAGCAGAAAATGGAAACGAAACAGCCCATCAAATTTGTAAACTAAAAAACTGGGAAGTAGACTTATTTACTGAAAGATTGAATTATATTCAGACTGAATTTTTTAATAAAGATAAACCCCTTCCTAAGCGAAGTAGCAAAACTAAGAATGAAGCTGCCGAAAAATTTCCAGATGGTGCATTAATTGGCGAATGGATTAGCAACAATAAAGAAAAGATAATAAAAAAAGCAGAAAATGGAAACGAAACAGCCCGTCAAATTTGCAGACTAAAAGGTTGGAATGTAGAAGAGGCAAGAGAAGAGTTTGAAGAAAGTTCTGACTTTAGCACTGTTTCAGATAAAATAAAAAGCTCAAATCCAAAAGAAATAGGGGAAAAAGAAAATGGAAGAAAAATATCTTAATTATATTAAAGCTTTTAATGAATTAGATGATTTTAACAAAAAAGAAGAAATTCTAAGAAATATCAAAGATTTAATGAATGTTTTTTACAAAATAGCAAATGACTTTGATGAAACGCCAAAGCTTTTGCCTACAGCTGAAAATTCCGATTATTTACTTGAAATATTTACTTATGTATTAAGTTTAAAAGAAATGAGTACAAAAACTTTAGAAATTATTTATGATAAATTATATGAATAAAACTGCGAGTCTAAGCAGTTTTTTCAGTTCCAAAAAAGTTATCGAAAGAGTATTTAAATACCCTATAAGCATACTTTTTCGCATTATATTTAAATTCTTTAAGTAAATTTCCATCACTATCATATTCGGCAAAACAGTTAGATTTACCACTACTAGTTACAATATTTCCATTATAAATCTGTACACTACTAACAATGCTTGAATAAGGTAAAGCAAATGATTTAACTAAATCGTAAGTGCCTGTTTCTTCATTAACTTTATAAGCATAAAAGTAAGAACTATCACCAGAACCATATGAGCCAACATTTGGAAAATGATCAAAACTAACAAAACT
The DNA here is from genome assembly GCA_934133155.1 of uncultured Bacilli bacterium. Taxonomy (GTDB): domain Bacteria; phylum Bacillota_I; class Bacilli_A; order RF39; family UBA660; genus Coprosoma. The sequence continues at coordinate 14,378 of CAKPAT010000004.1, read as the reverse complement.
TCTAGTAGGTATACTTCCATAATTATTATTAAACATAATTAAATAATATTCACTTCCTTCTTTGTAATAAGAAACACTATGCTGACCGGCTTGTGAAGTAAAGCCACTTTCTTTTTCATAAAGTAAATCACTATAGCTAGTACTTTCAGTCATATCCTCATCAGCAAGTAAATATTTAACATAATAATTAGAATTATAATTTCCAATACAAATAATTGTGCTAAGCTCCCTAGAACTTAAAATGAGATCATTATCTTTTACTGTAATACTATTCAAATGTATCCAGTCTAAAGAAGAGTTGCCATAACTATTTTTTCCAGGATTAACAGCTGTCTCATAAAACTCTAGTAAGACATCCTGCATATTTAAAAGTTCATTTACTTCCTTACTTTCTAAATCAACCTCAATAACTCTATCCTCAATTGTGCCGCTACCATCTAAACTAGCTAAAATAAGTAATTTACCATCATTTAAAATAAAATCATGGTGCATACTATAATTGTCTAAATCATAAACATTTACAATCTTGCCTAAACTATCAACTTTAGCAATCCCTTTCTTACTGTAAGGAAAATACATATAACCATCATCAAAAACAATCCTATCAGCTCTATAACTATCTAAAATAATTTCATTTCTTAAAACACCATCATTGTCATAAAGATAAATATTAGAATTATAATTTTTATCATGACCTAAAACAGCAAATAAACCAGAAGAAAGCTCAGTATCTGAAGATGTTTCAATTTGAATTTGAATATCACTAGCACTTTCAGGAAGCGTAATTTTAAAGCATTTCTCATTTACGCTCCCATCTTTATAAGTCTCTTTTAAAATAACCTCATTTTCATATCCAGCAACTAAACCGCAAATCTGAAACTCTTTAATCTTTGTATAATCACTATTTACTGTTCTTTTAAAATCATTAAAGCCATCTGTTTTAACAGTGTATTCTAATAGACTTTCCTCACCACTAAAATAAATATAATAAGACGAAGAGAAAATACCATAAGGATTATGAATGATAAGAGGATTTTCTAAAGTATACTTATCACTTTTTAAAGCATCAATTTTAGAAGAAACCTTATTTTGATAAGATAAATCAAAAACATTCCCATCATAACTAACCTCATAAACACCATTATCATTTTTGAAAAAAACATCATTCCTTTTAGAAAAAAAGAAAAGAAAAATTAAAATAAAAACAAAAAAAAATAAAAATAAATATAAATTTAACCTTTCGCATAAAGCCTCCTTAATTAAATCATAAAAAATGAAAATGAAAAAATTATGAAATAAAAGTAAAATTTATTTGAAGTAAATCAACTTAATATTTCAAGGTAAAATAAAAATTCTTCACAAAATCATTTGTAAAAAAGTCCTTTAAAATGGTATAATCACCTTTAGGAAGTGGAAATAAATGGAAAGAAAAAATGTTAATATAAATAAAGTAACGCCTATGATGAGACAATACTTAGAAATAAAAAATAAAAATGAAGATTTAATAATCTTTTTTAGACTAGGCGATTTTTATGAAATGTTTTTTGAAGACGCTATTTTAGTAAGTCATGAACTAGAGCTTACATTAACTGGAAAATCAGCAGGATTAGATGAAAAAATACCAATGTGTGGTATACCATATCATGCTGCCAGCACCTATATAGATAAACTAATTGAAAATGGTCATAAGATAGGTATAGTAGAGCAGTTAGAAGATCCCAAAGCAGCTAAAGGAATAGTTGAAAGAGGTATCATTCAAATAGTAAGTTCTGGAACAATAACTCAAGGTGAAACAATAAATAAAAATGACTATAATTTTATCGGAAGTATTACGGATTTTAAAGATGCTTATGGTATATGTTATGGAGATGTTACAACCGGCGAAATTTATGCATATTTAGTTCCTAAAAATATCTCTAAAACTGTATCAGAAATAATTAACCTAAATGTCAAAGAAGTAATCCTAGATTCAAAAATACCGGAGGAAATATACGACTTATTAAAAAATAGATTTCACTTAACTGTAACTATAACTGATGATATAACAGAAGATTACGAAAATATATATCAAGATATTCAAGATGAAAGATACAAAATATGTGCCAAACACTTACTTGCATATATCACAAATAACCAAAAAAGAAACCTCACTCATTTTCAAAAATTAGTTATTAAAAAAGTAAATGACCATTTAAGAATGGACGTGCAAACTAAAAGAAACTTAGAATTAACAGAAACAATTAGACTAAAGCAAAGAAACTTTTCCTTACTCTGGCTTTTAGATAAAACCAAAACAGCCATGGGCGCAAGAACATTAAAAACATACATACTAAATCCATTAATAAATAAAGAAGAAATAATAAAAAGACAAAACACCGTGGAAACCCTTATGAATGAATTTATCCTAAAAGATGATTTAGAAAAATTATTAGTAGAAGTTTATGATCTAGAAAGATTAAGCGGTAAAATAGCACTAGCATCAGCAAATGCCAAAGACTTGCTGCAGTTAAAATCATCACTAAAAGTACTTCCAGAAATAAAAAATATCTTAAATCAAATAAATTATGACAATATTGAAATCTTAGAAGACTTATATAACTTGCTCGATAAAAGTATCTATGAAAATCCACCAATGACTTTAAAAGAAGGTTACCTAATCAAAGAAGGTTATAGTAAAGAGCTAGACGAACTTAAAAGTTTAAGAAAAGGTGGTAAAGACTTTGTTGCAAACTTCGAAAAAGAGGAAAGGGAAAAAACTGGCATAAAAAATTTGAAAGTAGCCTATAACAGAGTATTTGGTTATTATATTGAAATAAGCAAAGGTAACATAGGTTTAGTCAAAGAAGAATGGAACTACCAAAGAAGGCAAACCCTTGCCAACTGTGAAAGATATATAAGTCCCATATTAAAAGAAAAAGAATCTTTAATACTAAATGCTGAAGAAAAAATCATAAACTTAGAATACGAACTATTTACTCAAATAAGACAAAGCGTGCAAAAGTACATCCCAAGACTTCAAAAAATAGCTAAAACAATCAGTGAAATCGATGTCCTCACGTCTTTTGCTACAGTAAGTGAAGAAAATGGCTACGTGAAACCAACATTCGGAAATGAAATAAAAGTCAAAGACGGAAGACATCCAGTTTTAGAAAAAGTTACAAATGGTGCTTTTGTCTCTAATGACATAATATTGGACGAAAACACCAACATATTGTTAATCACAGGCCCAAATATGGCCGGAAAATCCACATACATGAGACAAATGGCTATAATCAGTATCATGGCTCAAATCGGTTGTTTTGTTCCTGCCAAAGAAGCCAAACTAAAAATATTTGATGCCATATATACTAGAATAGGTGCTTCAGACGACTTAGTAAGCGGTGAATCCACGTTCATGGTAGAAATGATGGAAGCTGCAAACGCCATTAAGAATGCCACCGACGACAGCTTACTTTTGTTTGACGAACTAGGAAGAGGAACTGCCACCTATGATGGTATGGCACTAGCAGAAGCTATAATCGAATACATTCACAAAAACATTCAAGGAAAAACATTCTTCTCAACCCACTACCATGAATTAACTGAACTGGATAAAACCTTAAAACACCTAAAAAACATCCATGTCAGTGCCTATGAAGAAGATGGTAAAATAACCTTTCTTCATAAAATCAAAGAAGGAGCAGTTTCTAAAAGTTATGGTATTCATGTTGCTAAGCTAGCAAAACTACCAGACGAAGTTGTCAAAAGAGCAGATGAAATTTTAAAAACATATGAAAATAAAGAAAGAAAAGTGCAAGTATCACTGCCCATAGACGAAGTAATATATGAAAAGCCAAAAGTTATTTCAAAATTAGAAAAAATAAATCCTTTAGAAATAACCCCAATAGAAGCTTTAAATATTTTATACGAATTAAAAAAGGATATTGACAAACACTAATTAAGTGAAGTAAAATATAAGCAAATACGAGGATTAGGACACAATTATTAAAAAAAGTATTTCAAAGAGAGCCTATAAATGCTGGAAAATAGGTAAATACCTTTAATGATTACTCCCTATGAGTAGCCCTTGAAAAAGTTGGCCGGCTAAAACCGTTATCCTATTAATTAAGTGATAAAGTAGGATGGTACCGCGTTCAAACGCTCCTTTGAATTAATTCAAGGGAGTTTTATTATGGAAAAAAGAGAAGTAAGAAAAGTTAAACCAATTCAAATGCACGAATTTTTAAGTAACTATTATTGTCTGACAAATGAAAATTTAATAAGAACATTTTGCAAACTATCTCATAAAGATATGTCCAAAGTAGCAAAAGACTTCGGAATAATATTTGAAAGATGTAACTTTCAAAACGTCACCCAAGAAGATCTGAAAACCGGTTTAATAATTTTTGTTAAAGACCATTTTAATAACCCAGCACCATACATAAACCCATTAAAAAGTATGTACTTTGAAGATGAAATTCTAGAAGAATATTCAGAAAGTTTCAAAGAAGAAAAAAGAAGAGTTAAAAGAAGGAGAGAAAATTATGATAGACATTAAAGAAGATAAAGAATTAAGTATATTAAACCATAGCTGTGCTCATTTAATGGCACAAGCTGTAAGGCATATATTCCCTGACGCTAAGTTTTGGGTAGGACCAGTAATTTCCGAAGGATTTTACTATGATATAGATTTAAATGGTCATACCTTAACAAACGAAGATCTAGAAAAAATCGAAAAAGAAATGAAAAAACTTGCGAAAGATGGTAAAAGAATTTACCGCGAAGAAATCACTAAAGAAGAAGCCTTAGAAAGATTTAAAAATGATCCGTACAAAATAGATATTATAAATGAACTTCTAGAAGGTGAAATAATCTCATGTTACACTCAAGGTGACTTCACAGATTTATGCAAAGGTCCACATGCAGAGTCAGTCAAAGAATTAAAAAACTTCAAATTATTAAAGTTCAGCGGTTCATATTATAAAGGAGATCCTAAAAATAAAGTGCTTCAAAGAATTTATGGAGTATGCTTCAAAACAAAAGAGGATTTAGAAAAACACTTAGAAATGCTAGAAGAAGCAAAAGAACGTGATCACCGTAAAATTGGCAAAGAACTAGGAATTTTTATGTTTTCACCACTAGTTGGAAAAGGACTTCCAATGTGGCTACCAAACGGCTTTATTTTAAGAAAAAATCTAATTGATTATATCACGAATAAAGAGTTAAAATACGGCTATAAACATGTTTATACTCCATCACTTGGTAACGTTGATTTATATAAAAAATCAGGTCACTGGGATCACTATAAAGAAGATATGTTTCCAGCAATGGAACTAGATAATGAATCATACGTCTTAAGACCAATGAACTGCCCACATCATATGATGATGTACAGTAACTCACTTCATTCATACCGTGACTTGCCACTTAAAATAGCTGAAGTAGCAAATGACTTTAGATTTGAAGCCAGTGGTGCATTATGCGGAATAGAAAGAACCCGAGCATTCACTCAAAATGATTCACACATATTCTGCAAAAACGACCAAATAAAAAGCGAATTTAAAGATGTTATAAATCTAATACTAGAAGTTTATAAAGACTTTGGCTTTAAAGATTACAAATTCAGACTATCTTTAAGAGACAAAAACAATAAAGAAAAATACTTTGGTAATGACGAGCTTTGGGAAAAATCAGAAAACGAATTAAGAGAAGTTTTAAAAGAAATAAATGCCGACTATTATGAAGCCGAAGGCGAAGCAGCCTTTTATGGCCCAAAATTAGACGTCCAAGTAAAATCTGCAATTGGTCATGATGTAACTTTGTCAACTGTTCAGCTAGACTATCAACTACCAGAAAGATTTGAATTAACATATGTTGACGAAAATGGTGAGAAAAAACGACCAGTTGTTATTCATAGAGCAATTCTTGGATCATTAGATAGATTTATTGCCTTTTTAATCGAAGAAACAAAAGGTGCATTCCCATTCTGGCTTGCTCCCGAGCAAATCCGCATTATACCAGTAAATAATGAATGTCATTTAAAGTATGCAAATGAAATAAAAGAAAAATTAGAAGAAAATTATCGTGTAAGTTTAGATGATAAAGATGAAAAAGTTTCTTATAAAATGCGTGAAAGTGTTATAAATAAAATTCCAATGACTATAATACTAGGCGACAAAGAAAAAGAAAATAATTTAATAAGTTTTAGGTTATATGGCAAAACCGAAACGAATACACTAAGTGTAGAAGAATTTTTAGAATATATAAATAAATTAAATAGGAGATAAAAATGAAACCAATAATAGGCATAATTCCAAGCTTTAATTATGACGCAGAAAGCCCATTCAAATGTATAAATAAAATTCAAGTAACATATTCAGATAAACTATTAAAAGCCGGTGCACTTCCCATAATACTTCCAGTTGTCGATGGTAAAATAAATATAGAAGAGTTAGAAATATGTGATGGCTTCCTGCTTCCGGGTGGATCAGTTATCACCAAAGCAGCCATTACAGCAGTCTGCTACGCCATGAGAGAAAATAAGCCCATACTAGGTATCTGTTTAGGAATGCAAACCCTCGCGTGTTATGACTACTTATATGACGAAATAAATGGTAAAAGTTTAGAAGAAATTCAAAGAAATTTTGACCCAACATGTGAAAAATATTTCTTAAGACAAATAACCGGCCATGACAATAATAATCCTTTTAAATTAGAAAACATAAGTAGTTCATACCACCACATAACTATTGAAAAAGGGACTTTAAAAAATTTATTCGGTGAAAGTTTAGAAGTAATATCAGCTCATAATTTTGCTTTAGATAAAACACCTAAACACTTTGAAATAGTAGCAAAAGCAGAAGAGATAATTGAAGCAATTGAAAGTGAAAACGCCCTAGGTGTGCAATTTCACCCAGAAATCGAAGATAGATACATGCCCATATTTACAGACTTTACAAAAAAAGTGTTAAAAAAAACAAAACCACATATGTTTAAATAGGTGGTTTTTATGATGCTTTCAGACTTACAATCAAAAGACATAATCAATGTCTATGATGGTAAAAAAATTGGCATGATTATTGATGCCAGTATAGATAAAGACGGTAGCATAATCGAACTATCAGTTCAAAAAAGAAGATTCTTATTTTTTTCATCATCTACAGTATTAATAAAATGGTCACAGATTGACAAGATTGGGAAAGATGTTATACTAGTAAATGTAAGTAGTTAAGGAGGTATATATGAAAGTATTGCTACATACTGGTAATTTAAAAGAATGTGAAAAAAGTGGCGTAGGCCAAGTAATTAAACACCAAATGCGTGCATTAGACTTAGCCCACGTTGAATACACAACTGATATAAATGATAATTTTGATATAGCACACATCAACACAGTTTTCCCAGAATCTTTAAGACTAGCAAAAAAGATCAAACAAAAAGGAATAAAAATAATCTATCATGCCCACACAACTGAAGAAGACTTTAGAAATTCTTTCAAACTAAGTAATGAAGTTGCACCATTACTTAAAAAATGGTTAATCGCATGCTACAAAACATCAGACTTAATTTTAACACCAACTGAATACTCCAAAGGATTACTAGAAAACTATAACTTAGAAAGAGAAATCGTGCCAATCTCTAACGGAATAGATATAAATGCTTATCAAAGAAAAGATTATATCAAAAGTGATTTTAGAAAAACATATGGTTATAAAGAAAATGATAAAGTAATTATGGCTGTTGGCCTATATATCGAAAGAAAAGGCATACTAGAATTTTTAGAACTAGCAAGAAGATGCCCAGAATATAAATTTATCTGGTTTGGTTATCTAAAGCCATCATTAGTTCCTATAAAAATAAAAGAAGCAATGAAAAATAAAACCGATAACGTAACCTTTGCCGGATTTGTTGATAGTGAAAAATTAAAAGAAGCTTATGCTGGATGTGATGTATACATCTTCCCAACCAAAGAAGAAACTGAGGGAATGGTTTTATTAGAAGCTTTAGCTATGAAAACAAAAACAATAATAAGTGATATTCCAATATATGATAACTGGCTTTTAGATGGAGTAAATATCTATAAAGCAAAAACAGTAGATGAATTTGAAAGTAAAATCAAAGGAATATTAAATAATGAACTTGAAGATTTAACTGAAGAAGGCTACAAAGTAGCTAGTGACCGTGATCTTAAACAAATAGGTTACAAACTCAAAAAAATCTATGAATACGTTTTAGAAAAAGATTTAGTAAAATAACATTTTAATTAAGTGTTTACAAACTGAAAAATGCAATATTAAACGTGTATTAGATGAAAGAAATTTAATATAAAGGAGCAGAAATGCTTCACATTGATTTTGTTTTTAAAAAAAGTAAAAGAGCACTAGACAATCAAGTAATTGATGTCTAGTTTTATATTATAAATTCAATAGATGATTTAAATGGGACAAAAAAGATTAAATTATATTTCTGAAATTATCTAAAAACTTACATTTGTATTACCTATAACGGTAATAATTAATTTACCTCTTTAAGCTCACTCAAAAGTAAGCATATGTGTAAAGCTGCATTAGATATTTGACTAATAGATAATAGAAATTATCAATTTAATAATATGTTTTCAAGCTCATTTACTGAATTAACTGATGCAATGTTGATTATTAAAAAGATGTTGTTGTTTTAGACTGATAAAGCACAAATGTAGAGGATATATGACAATAAAAAATAGTTTTTTCGTTATTGAGCAATATTTTTAATCAAAAAATAATCATTTACACATTCTAAAAAAATTTTGTCAAAAAAATTTCTTAAAACACCTATGAAAAAAATCTTTATTATGGTAAACTGTATTTGTGCAAAAATGTGGAGTGGTTTTATGAATTTATTACTAGAAGTGCCAGATAAGGACATAATTATAATTGGAATAACGGTTTTATTAGTTTTTATAATCTTTATGGTTATCTTTAAAAAAGTAAATAAAGCAAATAGAGTATTGCCTATTTCTGAAGAAGAAAGATTTGACAAAGAAGAAGATAATGACGTAGATTTAGAGGAAAAAGAAAAAGCCAAAGCAGAACTTGAAAGAGTATACGCTCAAATGAGTGCTGATTTAAATAAAGAGCAACCTAAAGATGAAATAGATGCTTTTGAAAAAGAGCAAGAAGAAAACGCTATCATAAGCTATAAAGAATTAATGAAACAGGCAAACATGATGAAAAAAGAAGAAGATATTAAAAATGAAAAAGTTGAAGTGTCTCAAGAAATAAAAGAGCAAGAAGAACCTATAAAAGAAGAAATAAAAGAAGAAAAACCAAAAGCATATCAAGGTTTTAAAAGTTCCGATATAATATCTCCAATATATGGTATTCAAAAAAAAGGTGAAAAAAATTATACCAAACAAGATAATGACAAATTTCTAAACTCATTAAAAGAATTTAGAAAAAATCTATAAGCCGTTAAGGCTTTTCTTTAGTAAGGAGGAAAAAATGAAGTTTAAAATATATACATTTGGCTGTAAAGTCAACGAATATGAAAGCGAAGTTATGAGTGACTTACTCATAAATCATGGCTTTATCAAAAGTGAAACACCTGATATTTGTATTGTGAATACATGCACAGTTACCAATACCGCCGACAGCAAATGCCGAAAATTAATACGGAGTTTAAGAAGAAATTACCCAAACGCCATATTACTTGTTGCCGGCTGTATGGTGCAAAATAAAAAAGATAATTTAGATATAGACGCAGATATTATCATTGGTAATAATAATAAAACAGAAATCGTAAATTTTATCAAAGATTATAAAGAAAAAACCATTGAAATAAAAGACATGGATAAAGAAAATTTTGAAACAATGAAACTTAATAATTTTGACTTAACAAGAGCCTACATCAAAATAGAAGATGGCTGTGACAATTACTGTGCATTTTGTATTATCCCATACGTTAGAGGTCATGTAAGATGTAAAAACCATGAAGATATAATAGAAGAAGCCAAAAACTTAATTAAAAACGGTCACAAAGAAATAGTTTTAACTGGTATTCATACAGGTCATTATCATGATAAAAATTATACCTTTGCAAACCTACTTGAAGATTTGATAAAAATAGATGGATTAAAAAGACTTAGAATATCATCTATAGAAATAACTGAAATCAATAATGATGTTTTAAAAATAATAAAAGAAAGCAATATTTTAGTAAATCATATGCATATACCGCTTCAATCAGGCAGTGATAAAATATTAAAACTAATGAATAGAAAATATGATACAAACTACTTTGTAAATAAAATAAATACATTAAAAAATATTAAAGAAGATATGAATATAACAACTGATATCATAGTTGGTTTTCCAAATGAAACTGAAGATGATTTTGAAGAAACCATTAAGACAGTTAAAAAATGTGGTTTTACTAAACTTCATGTTTTCCCATATTCTGATAGAACCGGAACAGTAGCCAGCAAAATGGAAGGCAAGGTTCCTGGAAATATTAAAAAACAAAGAGTAAAAAAACTACTAGAAATATCTAAAGAAAAAGAAATAAAATACATGAATAAACATATAGGTAAAACTTTAACATTCATACCAGAAATATATGAAGACGGTTTTCTGATTGGTCACACCAGTAATTTCTTAAAAGTAAAAGCACAAGGATGTGAAAATTTACTAAAAAAAGAAGTAAATGTTAAAATAGAAAAATCACAATACCCATATTTAATCAGCAAAGTGATTGAATAAATAGTTTAAAGGTGTTAAAATTAAAGTAGGAGTGATAGTATGAAATATAGACTTGATGAAGAAACTTCAAGGAAAAAAAGGCAAATAATAATTGCTAAAGCAGAATTTAAAAAAGCACTTGCAAAAAAAGCTAAAATAGCAGCAGTTGCTGGTGGAGTAGTTGCAGTTATTTTCACAGCAGGACCAACAATTGCCCCAGTATTAGGCCAAGGTATGGTTGACGCTGGAACAAAAATCGTTCAAAATTTTAATGCAGACCCAGCAGAAAATACCCCATATCAATATGCAGACTATGGATATTTAGAAAAACCGGTAGCATTTTCCTCACTTGACGAGTTAGAAAACTACTGTGAAGAAAACGATATTGATATTGCAAATGTTAGAGCATGGCAAAATTTTGATGGTTCATCTACAAAAGTTTATGCCGATAAGACAACTTTAGTTCCTACCGAAAAAGAAAAGTCTAGATAAAGGCTTTTTCTTTTCAGAAAGTGGTGATTTCATGGATTATATAATAGGGCATTTTATTAAAAGTATTTATGTATCTGATCAAGGTTATGTAATCGGATTATTTAAAGTAAAAGATACAAATATAGAAAGATTAAAAAGCCGTTCGGGAACAACAGTGACCTTTACCGGATATTTTTACGAATTAAATGAAAATGATTTATATAAATTTTACGGAGATTATATCAAAAACGATAGATATGGCTATCAGCTTCAAGTATCTAGTTATGAAAAAATAATGCCCACCGAAAAAGAAGGAATTGTCGACTTTTTATCTAGTGACTTATTTCCGGGAATTGGTACAAGTCTAGCTAAAAAAATTGCAAACACACTAGGCACTAATGCTTTAGAAGAAATAGAAAAAGACCCTTCATGTCTTAATTTAGTACCTAAACTCACACAGACTAAAGCTGAATTAATCGTAAAAAAGCTAAAAGAATATAATAAAAGCAGTAAAACAATCGTTTACCTAACAAACCTTGGTTTTAGAATAAGAGAAGCATTTTTAATATATAATGAGTATAAAGAAAGAGCTATCAATAAAGCAGATAATAATGTTTATGAATTTCTAAATGTTAAAGGAATATCCTTCACCGCCTGTGATTTAGCAGGAAGAAGCTTAAATATCCCCAAAGATGATGAAAGAAGAATTTTAGCACTCACCATTTACACAATGGAAATTATGACCTACCAAGATGGAGACACCTATTTATTAAAAGAAGACATCAAAAAAGCCATTTTCAAAAATTTTAACATAGATATTGAAATAGAAAAATATTTAGAAAAATTAAAAGAGATAAACAAAATAGTTATCTATGAAGACAAATATTATTTAAAAGATATTTGGGATGCTGAAGAAGTTATTGTCAAAAGAGTATCCTCATTAATTCGTACTCCTAAAAGAAAATATGAAAAATTGGAAGAAACATTAGAAAAAATGCAGAAAGATAGCCACATCACTTATAATGATGAACAAAAAGAAGCAATTAAAACCGCTTTAGAAAACAGTATCTCATTAATAACAGGTGGACCGGGAACCGGAAAAACAACTATAATAAAAGCTATAACCGAAAGCTATAAACTTTTAAACCACTTAGATGATAACACATTTATTAAAAATTTAGCTTTGCTTGCCCCAACCGGTAGAGCAAGTAAAAGAATGAGTGAAGCAACAAACCTTCCCGCATCAACCATTCACCGTTTCTTAAAATGGAATAAAGATACCGCTGAATTTATAATAAACGAAAACAATAAAGCCAAAAGCAAATTAATCATAATTGATGAAGTAAGTATGATTGATGTTAACCTGTTTTCTAGCCTGCTAAAGGGCTTGAATGAAAGTGCACGTATAGTTTTAGTTGGTGATTATAACCAACTTCCAAGTGTTGGCCCGGGAGTACTTTTAAAAGATTTTATCACATCAAATTTAATCCAAACAGTCTCACTTTCTAAACTATACCGCCAAGACGAAGGATCATACATAACAGTTTTAGCAAGCGAAATAAAAGATGGTGCCCTAAGTGAAAAATATCTAAATAACTATAACGATTATAAATTTTTAACTTGCCAAAGCATAAATATCAAACCAAACCTTAAAAAAATAGTAAAACAAATAAGTGATAAAGGATATGGTTATAAACGCCTTCAACTTCTTGCACCGATTTATAAAGGAGAAAATGGTATCGACTTATTAAATAAAGAACTGCAAGAAGTTTTAAATCCTAAAACAAAATCAAAAAAACAAATAAAAGTCGGTGATGTTACTTTTAGAGAGGGTGATAAAATTCTTCAGCTTGTTAATATGCCAGACGAAAATATTTTTAATGGTGATATAGGAATTTTATCTAAAATAGAAACCGAAGGAAAAAGACATGTAATTTATGTTGATTATGATGATAACACCGTAAAATATACGCCAAAAGACTTTAACAAAATAAAACATGGCTTTATTATAAGCATTCATAAAAGCCAGGGAAGCGAATTTGAAATGGTTATCATGCCAATATGCCATAGTTATAAAAGAATGCTTTATCGTAAACTAGTTTATACAGGAATAACCAGAGCTAAAAAGAAACTAATTTTAATCGGTGAACCTGATATATTTGAAAGCAGTATGCATAATAATGAAGAATATATAAGAAAATCACTACTTGCCGCAAAATTACAGTATAAATTTAATCAAAATGACTAAAATAATAACGTATGCAAAAGCATACCATCATTTCTAAGACAGGGTAGGTGATATAAATGAAAATGAGTAATATAGCTTTTATGGCCATAGGAAGCGTTGCTACACTAGCTTACCAGAAGTATAATAAGCAAGTATATGGTGCTATGCGTAAAACTTTTAACAAAACATTAAAAAAAGCTGATGACGCATTAGACGATTTGATGTAAAGGGGAAGAAGACTTCCTTTTTATTATGCACAAAAAAACGTTTTTAACGTATAACTTAATAGTTATATGATATGTTTTAATTTACTTTAAAGAAAATTTTAAACTTTTTAAAGATTTTTTATGAGGAAAATGCTATAATTTGAGTAGATATTAACGTATAACTATTAAGTTATGTGATAAGGAAGTGTCTAAAATGCGAAAAAGAAAAAATATAATATTAAAAATAAGTATAATCATATTATTTTTATGTCTAGTAACCGGATATGCTGCCTTTGGTGAAAATATAAATTTAAAAGCCAAAGGAAATATTAAAGAAAAATCAAGAATAATAAAACAATATACTGCAAATTCTAATGAAGATTTTCATACTGATTTTTATAAAGAAAATATCACCACAATTACCTTTTTAGATAAAATAGATGTGCCTAAAGACGCTATAACATCATGGGATATATCAAGTGATAGTAAAGGCGGAGTAATCGCTTATATTAAAGAAAACAGTGAAAGTAAATACGATCTATTTATCGCATCAAATGGCAAAGTAATTGCAAATTCTTTAAGTAATAACTTATTTTCTCGTTTTAAAGAAGTAAAAGAAATCAACTTTAATGGTAACTTTGATACATCAAAAGTAACTAATATGATTTATATGTTTTCCTACTGCACAAACTTAAAAAACTTAGATTTATCTACCTTTGATACCAGTAACGTTTATGAAATGGGTGGTATGTTCGAAGGCTGTTACAGCCTAGAAAG
>CAKPAT010000003.1 GCA_934133155.1 uncultured Bacilli bacterium | reverse complement strand
TATTTTGAGGGTATAGATTATAGTAATAATTTATTACATTTTTCATATAACACCTCCATTTAATTTTATGTGTTTGTGTTTTTTACCATGACATTTTTATAAAATGGGTGTTTATTTTACACTCTTTATTTTATTTTGAATATGTTATAGTGAATATAAAGAAGGGGTGGATTATATGTGCAATAGTAATGATAATAAGTGCATTTCAGAGATATTAAAGGTTATTAATATTTTACAGCAAAATGCTGAATGTCCTGATTCTTGCTTAGAAACATGTGACCGTGGTTTTTTAGGATGCAATACTAATACTTGTCTTTGTAACACAAGACCTGTAACTTTATACACTTGTGGTAGTGACAGTCCATGGAGAATGCCAACAACTAGAGATAATGTCGATTGTAGTGCAGAAGATGCTACTTGTTCTAGTGTATTTAGGGTAGAAAAGGTTGATGGTAATTGTGCAACTTTTAGAGTTTTAGCAGCTAATCCTGATACAGCAGCTTCGACTACTATGCCTTATGTTTCAACTAATTCATTTTTTACAATGAACTTAGGCTGTGTTTGCTGTCTGAAATGTCTTGCTGATACATATGTTGATACTATTTAAAAGAGGCTGTAATAATTTACAGTCTCTCTTTATTTACATGTTGCGCCCATGTTTTCATATACTTTTTGTAATCCACTAAGTGTTACTTGATTTTTACTATTTAGCATTGATTTTGTTGATGGTTCGTTTTTGGCAAGCTTTTCTAGATCAACCTTTTCATAATCAATCGTTACTTTTGATGTTAGTTTGTTTGTGGCTGCTGTAATATTGTAATCATATCCACCGTAGCTTTCATTCATGCTTGAGTATGTTGTTTCTAAGGTTTGTTTGAATGCACTGATTATTTCTTCTTTACCACTTTCAACATTTTCTTCAGTTTGAACTTTTTTAACTATACCATCTTGTGAAGTGATATTGTAAGTTGATGTTAATTGATAACCATTAGTGTCATCATTTTGTGATAATGTGCATTTCATTTGTTTTTCTTCTCCACAACCAGCTGTTAAAATTAGAACTGAACTTAGTGCTAAAGTACAGATTAATTTTTTCATTTTATCCCTCCATAGACATTATAACATTATTTCACATAAATTTCACATTAGTTATTAAAATAATTTATTTGCATATTTTGTTTTACTTCTTTGATAACTGTTTTGGCAACTGATTGGGCTTTTTTGGTACCGTTTTTTAATATTTCATCTACTTTTTCTGGGTTTTCTTCATAGTATTTTCTTTTTTCCCTTATTGGTTTTAAGAATTCTTGCATGTTTTTTATAAGTTCTTTTTTACAGGCAACACAGCCTCTTTGGCCTTCCTTACATTCTTTGCAGATATTTTCTAGGTTAGGACTTTTTATTAGGTTATGATAATAATATATCATGCAAACATTTGGGTCAGCTTTATCGTCTATTTTTATTTTATTTTTATCGGTAACAGCACCCATTATTTTTGCTTTTAACTCTTCATCTGTATCGGCTAAGAATATGGCGTTTCCTAAGCTTTTACCCATTTTTTCATTACCATCTAGCCCTTTTATTCTGGCTATTTTACTTAGATATGGCTTTGGAGTAATTAATGTTTCTCCATATATTGTGTTAAATTTTTTTACTATTTCACAGCATTGCTCGATTAATGGTAGCTGATCTTCTCCAACTGGTATTAGTTCACCTTTAAATGCAGTAATATCTGCCGCTTGACTTACTGGATAACCTAAAAAGCCATAGGTGATACTTTCACCATTTGTGCCAAATAGTTCTTTTTTTTGTTTGATTTCTGTTTTTACTGTGGGATTTCTTTCTAATCTTGATATGGTTACTAAATTTGAATAGAAAACAGTTAATTCGGCTATTTCTGGTATCATTGATTGAATAAATATTGTAGCTTTATTCGGGTCTATTCCTACTGAAAGTAAGTCTATAGTTAGCTCTCTGACGCTTTTTTTGACTTTTTCTGGATTATTAAAGTTATCGGTTAAGGCTTGCACATCGGCTATTTCAATAAATGTGTTATAGTCATTTTGAAGTGCTATCCAGTTTTTGGTTGCTCCAAAGTAATGGCCTATGTGTAATTTTCCTGTTGGTCTTATTCCTGTCAATATTGTTTGCATATTTTTCCTCCTAATATTTTGTTTTGTTATCTTTTATTGTATGTAGGTATACGGCTACTAAAAATTCTTCTGAAAAAAGTGGAATATATAATAGTAGTTTTTTATCATTTCGTTTTATTGCATCGTAAAATGCTTTGACGATTTGTTTTTGATCAGTTATTTTTTTTATGTTTGATAATTTTTCTATTTTTAAAGGTAAAGTATTATAAAGTGAGTTTAACAGTCCTTTATTATAGCTTTTAATACTATATATTGTACTTTCATCAAAGTTAAATATTTTTCCAGCTTTTTCTACTAAGTAATTAAAGTTTGGGTATAATGTTTGTTTGTTTATTATATGTTTGATAATGTTTGTTTCAAATATTTTGTTTAATATAACGTTTTCGGCATTTTTAAATATTTCATTTAAGTTGTTTGTAAATTTTTCGTTATATTTATTATAATTTTCAACTATATTAAATTGTTTAAAGGTGAATTTATCTCCATCTAGTCTACCAAATGTTTTCATGGTGTCATTATAACCAAATTTTAGAGCTTCTTTGGCTTTATCTTTATCAAAGACTAAAAATGATACAATTTTATTTCTTGGTGATATATATGTTATTTTCTTATTTTTATCTTTGACTTCTTTTTTTAAACCGACGGCTTTTAGGTCAACGGCTATTACTTCGTCTGCTTTTAAGTCTATTGCTAGATTTATAGGAAGGTTGTCATAATATCCACCATCTATGTATAACTTATCATTTATTTTGTGAGGTTTAAAGGCGGGATAACAAGAAGCTGATGCAATAACATAGTCTCTTATATTATTTTTATTAAGGTCTTTTTTTGTTTTTATTTCCGGTTTGTTTTCAGTCATGTTGTAGGTAACTAAACCATAATCTATTTTTGATTTAAAAAATTTGTTTGGTTTAAAAAATTTATCAAATACTTTTTCTATTTTTGATACATCCATGCCACCTTCAGTTATAAATGATTTTACATATTGCATGTATATGTCCGGTAGTTTGGTGCTTTTAAAATCAAAATCCTCTTCATTATATATGGTGGAAAAACTGATTTGTTTCCACAATTTTTCAGCTCCTCTTAAATCTTTCTGAACGATAAAGAAACCGTTTATCGCACCTATCGAGGTTCCTGTGACTATTTTTATGTCTTTATGCAGTCTTTTTAGTGCTTTATAAACGCCAATTTCATATGCTCCTTTTGACCCACCACCGGATAGTACTAGTGCTAATTTTCCCATTGTTTTTCCTCCTTTTTTTCATTATACTAGTTTTTCTTTTAATTTTAAAGTTTTTTGTGGTAGAATGGTGGAGAGAAGTTGGTGAGTTTATTTGTATAATTTAGTTATTTTTATTTTAATGTTTTTTATTTATTCTTTTATCGGCTTTCTTTTTGAGGTGATTTTAGCATTTGTTAAAGAACACCGACTTGTAAATAGGGGGTTTTTAATTGGACCGGTTATTCCAATTTGGGGTGTTGGCGTTGTTTTTATCACACTTATTCTTAGCCCAAACGACACTGTTTTTAGTCTTTTGATTTCTTCAGCTTTCATCGGAACTTTTTTGGAGTATGTGGTTAATTATTTGATGGAGAAGATTTTTAAGGCTAGATGGTGGGATTATTCTGATTTACCTTTTAATATTAATGGTAGGATTTGGCTCGGCTCTTCTATGTTGTTTGGTGTTGGTGGTTTAACTTCTATCAAATATATTAATCCATTTTTGTATAATTTTATTAATTCTTTTAATCCTAATTTTATTTGTATTTTGGTTTCAATATTTTTGATTTTATTTTTTATTGATATTATTGTATCTTGTAACATTATTCAAAATTTAAAGATTTCGGTTGATAATATGAGAAAAGATCACACAGAAGAAATTACTTCTATGGTTAAGGATGTGTTTTTAAAGAAGTATTACAGTTTGGAAATTACAAAGAAAATAAAGAGTATTCTTAATGATAAATCTAAGTTGTTTAAGAGACTTTTAAAGGCGTTTCCGGAAGTTAAATTTAGAAAAAAGGAATGATTTGTCATTCCTTTTCATATGCACCGAATGATATATCTTCGTTGAAATTTAGTTCGGTGTTGCTGATTATTTTTCTATTTCCCATTTTGCTGTAATAACAAAAATCGATACTGTTTTGGTAGTAAACAGCGTTTTTTTGATATATTACTGTATCTTTATTCGTAGTGGTAAAAAGGTATGTTTTTTGTTTTGGATTTTTAATATCTGTGCGGTATACTTTGTAGGTGTTTTCTTCTTTTTGATATAAGTAATAATAGTTATCTACTTTATCTACTTTGTCATACCCTTTTATTTTTTCGGTGTGATAGTTTTCGAATTTTTTTCCATCTATTGCTTCTTTTAATGTCATGCTTTGCCATTGACCGTTATAATATTTTAGATTGTCTTTTCCTGCAAATTTTTCCACAGTTTCATATTTTAAGCTAATTTTATATTGTGTTTGAGCGTCTTTATCAAATAAATAAATGTCATCTCCGACTGCTCCTTCAATGTATGCGTCGAAAGATATTTCGTCATAACTTCTTATTTGTGTCTTTTTACCATTGATTATGTTTATTATGTAGAAGTATTTAAATGTATATTCAGATTCATAGTCGGCTACTATGTAATATTTTTTGTAAAAGTAGCTGATTGGTTTTTTGTATACGTCGTTTTCGAATATTTTTACGGTGCTTGTGTCATTATTGAAAAGGTTTAACCCTTTATATGATTCCATGGCAATATAATTATTTTGAATAAGGTTATCTTTATATAGTGTTTGGGTGTTCGACAAGTTTATTTTGTTTTCTTTATCTATGTAGTCTTGTTTATCGTACCCATACTTCTGCATTTTATCTTGAAAGTTTTCGATGTTTTTGGTATTTAAATCATGGGCGTATGTTATAGTGTCATCTTTTAAACACATGATGTCTGTTTGAATTTTTTCTTTTTTAAATATTGGAAGCACACACTGGTAACCGTCTATGTTTTCATATTTGATGTCGCTTATGACTTTTTTTGCTTTTTTGTAATCTTTGTTTATTTGAAATGTCATCTGAAAATCTTCGTGTTTTATTTTGAAGTAGTAGTTATTGTTATCTTTTACTTTTAAGGTTTCTTTGATGTTGAAATTTCCGATGTTGTAACTTATGTCATGTCCTTTATTAAGAAAGTACAAAGCAAATTTTAGGGTAAAATATATTATTATTAGTGCGGTCAATGTGCGTAATAAAAACTTCATAAATCTTTCCTTAATTAGTAATAGTTAGTTTTTGGAGAGATTTTTATACTAACGATTACTTTTATATTTCTCTCATTTTAATTATATATAATATAGATTTCTTTTTCAACATTTAAAAAGACGATTATTTTTCGCCTTCTTTAGATATTCTATGTAATTCTTGTTTTAGTTTTCGTTTTTCTTCAGGTGTTATTTCTGTTTCATATTGTCTTTTTTCTTGCATCATGTATTTAGATATTACTGTTTCAACTTCACCTAGTGATTTTTTTGAAAGATTTGACATGTATACGGTTTCTTTTACAGTGTCTATTACGACCATTCCCCAAAGCATTCCCATTTTTATTGTTAGGTCATTGAACATATCAGGAGTTATACTGTAATAAAAGTAACCAAAGAGTAACCTTTTTTGGGTTAAAATTAATCTCTTGTCGGTGATAGCGAGGACAAATGTGTTGGTGATATTAAAAAGACTTGCTGTTTTTTGGCCGGCAAAAGCATATAATACTTCTTCATCATCATTTACATGTTCATCAGCTACTTTGCAGTGGGCTTTTAGCCTCCAGGCAACTGTTCCCGGAAATCTTTTTTTGAATGATAGAACTTTTTCGTAAACGGCATTTGGTTTTTTCATTTGGGTCACATCCTTTATTAAAATATATTTTAATTATAGCATTTTTATTTGTTTTTAGCTATGGGTTTAGTTACTATTCGTAGATTTATTGAAGTGTTAAGTACATTTTTTAATTAGCATATAAAGTGGCTATAAGGATAAGTCTGCTAAAGAAGTTGTTGATTATAGGAGTGCTATTTGGCGTGGATACGAAATAATCAAAGAGAAAGGATTTATTTCAACTAATGTTTTAGTAGAACTTCAAAGAATGATTGAGCACAATAATGCTGGTATAAGAAAAAATCCGGGGACGAAATTAATAAATAGTAAGTCTGGCAAAGTTATTTACACACCGCCTCAGGAGGAAAAAGAAATAAGAGATTTATTAAGAAATCTTGAGGATTATATAAATGAAAATGATGATGTAGTTGATTCACTAATTAAAATGGCTTTAATTCATTATCAATTTGAATCTATTCACACATTTTATGATGGGAATGGTGTAGAACCGGAAGGATTTTAAATGTCTTATATTTAGTATTAAATAAATTATTGGATAGTCCGATTTTATACTTAAGTAATTATATTAATAAAAATAAAAGTGAATATTATAAATTATTTGCTGATTTTAGGGAAAATAATAATTATGAGGATTGGATTATATATATTTTAAAAGGTGTGTCAGAAACTTCTAAAAATACAATTGAATTAATTAAGCAAATTCAAGGCGAAATGGAATCTTATAAGGAAGAATTTATGACTAAATTACCTAAAATTTATTCTGATAAGTTATTGGATTCTTTATTCTTTGAAGTATATACTAGAATTAGTTATATTGAAGAAAGATGCGGAGTAACAAGACAAACTGCTACTACATATTTAAATAATTTAGTAGAAGCAGGATTGCTTGAATATGAAAAAGTAGGAAGAGAAAGCATATATAAAAATATAAGATTAATTAAATTATTAAGTAATTTTTAATAAATGTTTAGTAAAAAATCAGGAAATACAGCTTAATTTCCTATTTATAAAAATTAACATAAATAACCCAGAAAATACTTAAACTTTCTATATGGAAGGATTACTTATGTACTTCAAATAGACAAAAATGAAAATATTATCAATTCATTCGACCACCACTGTTTTTTTGTAACCGAAAAAGCGACGTCATAAAATCGCATAATTTAATTTCTTTATTTTAAAAATGGGATTATCGTAAATTAGTTATTTTACTAATTTCTCGACAGTCCCATTTTTTATTATTCATTTTCATTATCAACATATATAGTGCTGAAAGTAATACCTTTTTTTCTATTTTGAATGGCTATTTTTTCAAATTTTATCATATCTTTTGGAAGGTTATCTGGTGATGCCCAAATAAGTTCTGAACATTTATTTGGCTCATTTATTTTTATTTTCCCTTGATAATTTTTTATTTCAAAGTAAACATCATAGTATGGCGGAAGAGTTTTATTTATTCTATTTACAACAAATGTATCTACTATATCTTCTTCTTTTATTTCAATGTCTAACTCCTCTTTAGCCTCCCTTATTAATGCTTCATAGGCGTTTTCTTCTCCATCAAGATGTCCTGCAGGCAATGCTAGAAACCCTGGCCATAATTTACTTCCTTGCCTTCTTTGAAGTAGTATTTCTCCTTTGTCATTTTTTATTATTATGTATATTGATGATAAAAATTGTTCTCTCATTTTTATTATCTCCTTCTAATATAATTATACTACTTATTTTGCATATATTCTGCAATTTTGTTTAAATTTTGCTCTTGGTAGCCGGCCAAATACTCTTTAAGTAAAATATTTTTTATTTTTTGTAAGTCTTCAGCTTTAATATTTTCTAATTTTTTTAATCTACTTTCTGATATTTTTTCTTGTGATTTAGAATTTTGATAATCTATTTTTTCGTAGCAAATTAGTTTTAAATTAGGATATTTTTGTTTTAATTTTTCAGCTATTATTAATCCTTCCGGGTCAAAATCGCCATTATAATATAGTTGGATGTTATTTTTGGTTAGTTTATCTAGTACATTATATAAAGATAGATTAGGAATACCTGATGTGATAATGATTGGTACATTTAAATCTTTTAATGCTGTTAATATTGATGGGTTTTCAAATATATATACTTTTTTTGATTTTGTAGTGATATTCTTTATATTTTTAATATTTAATAAATTTAGGTTAACTATTTCATTGTGCTTGCTTAATTCGTTTAGAATTTTATTTCCCTCTAGTTTGTATGTAATTACAAAGTTAGATAAAGGATCTGTATAGACGTTTATTTCTGATAGTACATTTATTTTTGTTTCTGTATTGTTTTCGTATTCAATGTTTTTTAATTTTGCTAAAATTTTTAAAAACAAACTACACGTATTTTTATTTAAATCAAGATAATGAGGGTTTCCTGTATTTGATGCATATACAGCTAGTGGTTCAGGATTTTCTGGGATATTTTCTAAAAGAAGTAAAATGTTTTCCAGTTCTTTTCTTAAACCTTCTTTATTTTTACGATATTTTTGCTTTATCAATTTATTTATGTCTTCTTCTTTTTCAATTATGTTTTTTAAATCTTTTAAATGTTTTTTATCTTGATTTTCAATATAAAATTTATTATAAAAATCATTTTTTTCTAAAGTGTTTATCTCTTTTTGTTTTGCTTTGGTAATAATATTTCCTTTAAAATAATTATTTAATAATTTTTCAAAATTAAAATTTTTATATTTTCCTTCATTTATTTTTTTAGTTATTTCCTTGAATGATGTTTTTAAAATATCTTCATTCACATTTTTCCCTAGTAAATTACTGATGTCTTCTTTTTCTTTTTCAGTTAAGTTTTTTAAGGTAATTATTCCGGATGTTTTGGAACTTACAATATATTTTTCTTTTAATTTAATTATTAATCTATTTAAGCCTTGTTTTGTTTTTAAATAGTCCGCAAGCTCTTTATTTACATCATACATATAAATCACTTTTTTCTAATATTTCTTTAGAGTGCCCATTCCATTTATAGTGGCGAACAGCAACGGCTTTATGAGTTTCATCTTTTATTAATTCGCAGATAGATAATTCTTTTACAGTATCATAATCACCCCATAAGGCTTGTGACGTTAAAATATAATCTAAGTTTAACTGAGATAATATATCAAACATTTCTCTAATATTGGAATTATCTACTCCTGCAAATGCTTCGTCTAAGGCAATTATCCTCAAAGCATCTTCTTTAGCATTTAATAATTTAGCATATACGGATGCAAATAATGGTACATACATGCTTTTAGCACGCTCACCACCACTTAGGATTGAAAATACTTTATTTGTTAATTCTTTTCTTTCATTAGATTTTCTTTTGTAATATAATTTAAATTCAAACCAGTTACGATAATCCAAAACTTTAAATATTATATTTGTATAACTTTCATTTGTTTTATCAGAAAATTCTAATTCTTTCTTTATTTGACTTCTAAAGTGAGTTATCAATTTTTCACTATCTTTCTTTTCTAATTGTCCAGCGTCTATTTTAAATAATCTTACTAATTCTTTTGTATCTAACTCTTCTTCGGTAAATGATACTTTACTTTTCCATTCTAGTTCAAATGATAGATTGCTATCTATTTGTGTGGTTTTCATGATGTTATTTATTTTTTTGACCCATTCTCTAGAAGATTCTATTTTATCTCTTATTTTATTACCAACTGTTTTTAATAATATATCTTCAAATAAATATCTTTCTTGAGTACTAATGTAATTCTCACTTTCTTCAACCGCTGCTTTTAGGCATGCGTTCAGTTCAAATAAATTTAATTTTTTACCTTGATAAATTGTTTCTAAGTCTTGTCTTCGCATAGATGATAGAATTTGTGTGATTTCTTTTTCTTCTAATCCTTTTTCTGCATATTCTTTAAATAACTCTTCTATATCAGAAAAGATTTCTTTTGTAGATAAACGGTAATCTAAAAGCTGCTGTTTATAATTATTAAATGCGTCATTATAATTTTCATATGCTTTATTTTTATCTTTATTTTCTTTATTTTTAAAATCAGATAATATTTTACTCACTTCAATATTCTTATTTGGATATATATATTTTAAATCACATTCTTTTTCAAGAATTTTTTTAGTTAATTCTAACTTCAAGTCTTCTTTTTTGAGTGATATTTTTAAGTTTTCTAAAGTTTCATTTATATTATCTAGTGAATTTTCAAGTTTTCCTTTTTCTTCTCTTAGTTTTCCATTTTCGTCAGGAATTTTATTTTTTCTTTCTGTTAAGATTTTCAACTGAGAAATGAGCTCTTGATAATCTTTATTTTTAAGAATTTCATCAATAGCTTTCTTTTTACTTGACAATTCTGCAAGTTCTTTATTTTTCTCTAATAATTCACTATTTTGATAATCTATATCATCTCTTATACCTTCTAGTGAATTTTCACTACTTGTTTTTTGTTCTTCTAAGAATATTTTATTTTCTAATTTATTTTTTAAATCACTTACACTCCTAGATATTTCTTCTATTAACATTAAAGCATTTTTATAGCTTGTTAAATTAAGTGGTATTGTTATATTTTCTTTCACTTTATTTATTTCTTCTATTTTGATTTTTATGTCACCATTAATTTTATTTAATTTGTCTATTATTTCTTTATTTTCTTGGAAGAGTTTATCTATTAATATCTCTAGTCTTGTGATATTTGATTTTATATTATCTAAAGTTTTACTTTCCGGAAAGTTATTTTGAGTGAATTTTATATTTTCTAATTTTTCGGTTACTTCTAATATGAGATTTTTGTAGTTATTTATTATTTTTTCTTTAGTTTCTATTTCTTCTTCTTTTATTTTTATTTGTTTTTGGCGTTCTGCTTTTCTCTTTAATATTCCAATATATTTACTTTTGTAATTTTCTGATGAATATCCAACCAAGAAATCTGCTTCATATTTTTCTGGTGTTATGTAAAAACTTTCTTTATCACTTATACTAATACTTGTTAAGATATTTTTTATTTCTTCTTTTGGAATAATGGTGTTTTCTAATATATCAAAATATAAAGATATGTTGTCTTTTTTATATGTACCTTGTTTCAAAAATACTGATTTTATATTTTTTATATCCTTCAAGTTTTTATTAGGAACAATTTTGGCATTTAAAATGTTCATAGAAATCAAGAGTTCTTCTATTTTGTTTTTATCTTCTTCTTTTACGTTATTTTTAAATTCTATTACTTTATAAAGCGGGATAAACGGGATATTTTTCTCTTTTAATTTTTCTTCAGCATCTTTTAAATTTTCATCTATATATTCTATTTCAGATGTATTTTTTAATGTATCAAGTTCTTCTTTTAATATTTTTAATTCATTTTGTTCATTTTTTAATTTATTTTCAAGGTTACTTTTTTCTGTTACTGTTTGAAGTTCAAAATATTTTACTTCTTTACCATATTCTTCTTTGGCTAAAATATAATTGTTTGTACTATAATCATTAATCAAATCAAATATTTTTCTTTTTGTATTTTCTTCCATTTTTACTACTTTACTTTGTTTATCAAGAAGTATTAGTTTATCTTTAAAGTTATCTATTTCTTCTTTTAATTTGTTTGTTCCTTTTTCTTTTTCTTCTTCACTTTGATTTAAATTTCTTCGATTTTTTTCATTTTCTTCTTCTAATTTACTGAGCTCTATTTCTAATTTTTCTTTTTCTTCTAATTTTATTTTTATTTCATTTATTTTATTTTTATATTTTGCTATTCTTTCTTCTAGATATTCGCAGTTTATATCTTGACTTTTAATATTTAAAATTATATCTGGTAAGTTTACCTCATCGCTTAATGAGATAATATCTTCTTTTAAGCTGTTGATTTCGGTTTCTTTTTGATATATTTTATCTGATAATTTTGCTATATTTGTTTGAATATTTGTTTCTCTATCAAATCTTGTTTCAAGTTGCTTTTTTATTTCTTTGATTTTTTCTTCAGTTATCTTAATATTTTCCTTTAATTTGCTCTGTTTTTCTGTTTGTTTTTTCAAATCATTATCATCAGTTGCTTTTAATTTTTCTGTTACTTCTATTAATTCTTTAACTAAATTATCTATCTCTTTATCAATTTGTTTAAGCCTTTCTGTTGTTGCTACTTTTGATGTTTCTTTTTCAGTTATTTGTTTTTTCAAGGAAAATATTTCTTTTGCCACTTCGTTTACATTTTTGGCTTTTATATATAAATTTATCTCATTATAATTTTGATAAGCGATGGATAAATTAGATATAGCTTTTAAGTTAGCATTTAAATTATCTATTTTTTCTTTGGTTTTATTTGTATCTTCAATCGCATCTGATAATGGCCTTATATCTTCGTCAGTTAGGGGTTGCAAAACACTGCTTAAAATACTCATTAATTTTACTGGATTATAATCTTTAGATAATTTTGAACTTCTAAGTTGCAATAAAACGTTGATAAATTCATCATAAGAATCTAAATTTTTAAAGCCAAATAATAGATTATTTACCATTGTTTTATATTCTTTAGCAGTTTCTGTAAAAAGATTATCAGGTCCAATATTTGCACGAAGTTCTTTTTTTGTCATTAAAACTTTATTACTATAGCTTTTATATAATTCAAAATCTACGCCTATTCTTTTACCATCTTTTAAGGCAAATCCCCAAAAATCTGTTGGTCTACCTTTTCTGGCATGGAGACCCATACCCACTGTTATATATTTATCTTTTTCTTCATTATATGTTTCCATATATAAATAACCTATAGCATCATCTTTTTGCTGACCATCAGATGGACCCAATAGGTAGTCTTCTATTCTTTTTTCTTTTGTTCCAAACGGGTCTAGTCTAGTCGGCCTTTTATCACCGTCTAATATCAAAGGTATAAATGACTGCATTGTTACGGATTTTCCACTACCGTTTCCGCCTCTAAGTAAAAGCCTTCCATCGAAAAAATTGAACTCTTCATCATCAAAATACCAAAAGTTAAGTAGTCCTATTCTTGTTACCTTATAATTCATTGTTACCTCCTAATAAACTCATTTGTGTTTCTTTTTCTAAGTCAATATCTTTTGTTTTACCAATTAATCTTGATATTACTGGATATATGATTATTTGATTTTCTTCCTTTTCTATCATGTTATATTTTTCCATGTAATTTATTATCATGCTATAAAATTTCTTTTCATTTTCTTTTAATAATGTTTTACCAATATATGGTGCATTTGCTTTCTTAAGTTCTTTTATTATATTTTCAAAATAAGCTTCATTTACTGTAGCCACCTCATTACTATCTAAAGGTATTTTGCCGTCTTGAATATCCTTTAGAATTCTAGTATTTACCATAAGTACTATTTCTGTTAATTTTTTTGTATTAGGAAAATTGTTTTTTTCTGTAGTGTTTTCTTCATCATATAATAGAGCTAAATTATGAGTGATTTCTACTGACATATTTAAATTTTTATCTATTTCATTTTTTATGTAATTGCGATTTTTCTTTATGTAATCTAATTCTGATATGGTCATATCTTTCGATGATAATGCTGGTGTATATATGATATTTCTAAAAACTTTATATCTTCTTATGTCACCTTTTTCTTCGCTTTGCGATGAGAATTCACTTTTTATAAAGTCTTCTGGTTTTTCAAATTCACTTATATCTTCATCAAACATACGCATTAGGTAATTTGATGTACCTAAAGTTTCATATAAAGCTTCAGCTTCTTTACTTTCTATAAATGATGTCTTACCTTCATCTTTTAATTTAATTATTTGAAGTTCCTCAAGAAACTTTATCACTGTGGACAAGCTTTTTCTATCTTGCATTTTATTCCAATCAGGGATGTGATTTAATTCTAATGTTACCATTGTATTTTTTGCATATTCAATTAAATCAGATAGTATGAAATAATCTCCTCTTGTTTTATCCTCAAGGAATAATAGTACTGTTGATAAGATAACATAATCTAAGACTGTATCAAAGTTATTTAATTTTGCATTTGATTTTATGACTGTCGGTATTTTTTCTAGTTTAATAAATCTATCATGAATTATTAAATTGCTTCCAAGATTTTTAGATATAAAGGATTTTACTTTATTTTGATTGTTTTTTATTTGATAATAGAGTTCCTTATTTTCATCTTTTGTTACCCAAAAGTCATATAGTAGGGCTCGCATTTCTTTTTCTATGTTATCCATTTATTTCACCCACTTCTATTTTTATTATTTTTCCTTTTAATTCAAATACTCCATCTGGTGATATTATTTGACATTTTTCGTTTTCTTCTTCTATGGTGTATGGGAAGCCAAATTCTGGCTCTATTCCTTTTTCTCCTCTATATTTTTCTATTAAGTTTAGGGTATATCTTCTTTCTATTTCATCTAGTTTAATTTCTTTGATTAATTTTATCTCGCCGTTTTTGATTAAATTTATGATTTTTTGTTTTCTTTTTTCTTCTTCTAATTTTATTTGTTTTAAGATTATTTCTTTTTCTCTGGTCTTATCTATAACAATAGTTTCTTGTGTTTTAAATTTATATTCTTTATTTGTAGTACTGATTGGTATTTCTAATGGTTTTACTTCATAACTATTTATTAGAGAATCTGTATTTGTTTGAGGTGCTACTTTGTAATGATTACATGTTATGATACCAAATATAGCCGATGATAATTTATGTGCATCATTTACATTATATAAATTATCAAATAATTTAATGATGTGTTTATATTCTTCTTTACGGTTTATCATATTTCCATGAAGTTCAATCAGAGAACTTGCATATTTGTATATTTTTTGAATGACGTTTTGTGTGGCGTTTAGTAATCTTTCCCCTTCACTCATTCCTGTTTTAACAATGAACCATTTTTTTAGGCTTTGCCATTTGCCATAATTTACTTTTTTTAGTTTCTCATAGTCAAAATCAGCAGAAATTTTAGGTGCCTTTTTTTGATATGAAAGTAACATGTTCATTAAGTATTCTGTCTTTTCTTCATCTATTTCTAATAGGTAATTTTTTATTGATGTTGAACTTTTTATATAACTGTTTATAAAAGCATTTATATAATTTATCACGCTACTTTTAAATTCTAAGAAAGCTTCACTTTGCAGTAATTCTTCTGTTTTAGCTTCATGAAATTTCTTTAAAAAATCTTGGTAATGTTCATTTAAGTTTTTAAAATCATTTATAAGATCAGTCCATAAATCATATATTTCACTTTCATCTAAATTATAAATGTCTGTTAATTTTTTTATTTGATTATTTATTCTTTCAAAAAGCCTAGGTTCTAATGAGGATACCTTTACTTCTATTTGTTCTAATTCAATAGTCATTCTTTCTATGACAACAGCTTTATCTGTTAATTGATAGCGAAAGTTATGAAATTTAAAATCGTTTATCGTGTTTATGTTTTGAGTATCTTGAAGTTTTGTTATTGACCCATTGTTTAATAGAAACTCTAAATCACGTTCACATTCTTCTTCAGTATAATCTTCTATTCTTTTTTGAACTTCTTTATGTATTTCTTCTTTATATAGCCAGTATTCGGCTTCTTCATATTTATTGAATAGGAATTTCATTATTAATCTATATCTAGGAGTATTTTCTTGAGTTAAATATTTTACTTCTTCTATTTGGTTTAATAGTACATCTTCCATCATTTTTCTCCTTTTTTTGCGTCTATTGTACTATAAAACATATTCATTTGCAACTTATATTTTTTAGTTCTTTCTAAGTTTTAGGCCATTTTCGCCTTAATTATATTTTTTCAAAGTAATTTATATCAAAATAAAAAGACTACTGAAATTGGTTAAAGTAATCTTTTAAAATATTAATTTTTATTCCTTATCTATTGATAATAACTTCTTGATGTCTTCTTCAGTTAGTTTAGAGAATTGATTTTCTTTGATGTCTTCACCATCTACTAATATTTCAGCAAGTTGTTTTTTCTTTTCTTGAAGTTCGACTATTCTTTCTTCGATTGTTCCTTTGGCGATTAGTCTAATGACTTCTACTGTTTTTTTCTGGCCTATTCTATGGGCTCTATCTGTTGCTTGATTTTCTACTTGTGGATTCCACCATAAGTCTAAATGGATTACTACGGTTGCGGATGTTAAGTTTAATCCTGTTCCTCCAGCTTTTAATGTGATAATGAATACATCAGTTTTATCACTTTTGAATTTTTCAACAAGTTCCATTCTTTTTTTAGAAGGCACGCTACCGTCTATATAATATGAAGATATGCCATTTTTTTCTAGTTTTGGTATGACTAAATCTAAAGCTTTTTTATAGGTTGTAAATAAAAGCATTTTGTGACCGTTTTCTTTTACTTCTTTGATTATTTTTAGAAGTTCTTCTATTTTTGCACTTTCTCCATTATAGTTTTCAAAGACTAATGATGGGTCGATACATATTTGTTTTAGTTTACCTATTAACTGAAGTATTTCAAATCTTGCTTTAGTAAATCCTTCGTTTTTAACCATTTCGTCAAATTTTTCCCTTGTTTTTTGAACTTCTGCGGCATATATTTTCTTTTGGGTATCTTCAAGTTCTATGTAGATGTTGTTCTCTATTTTATCTGGCAAGTCTAGGGCGACATCTTTTTTCTTACGTCTTAATATAAAGTATTTTATTTGATTATTTAATTTAGTGAGTTTTTTATTATTTTCTTCATCAAAGCTTTTAACATTATAAAGTCTTTGGAATTTATCTTTATTTGCAAGGTATCCAGGCATTATAAAGTCAAATATGCTCCAAAGCTCTAGGACGCTATTTTCTATTGGTGTTCCAGTTAGGGCTATTTTGGTATTAGATTTTAGACTTTTAATGGTTTTAGATACGCCGGCATTGGTGTTTTTAATATTTTGTGCTTCGTCTATGGCAATTAAATCAAAGTTTAATTTTTGATATTTTTCTATGTCGTTTCTAATTAGGCCGTATGAGGTTATCATTATATTAACTTTAATGTTTTCTAGTTCGTTTTCTCTTTGGGTTTTGTTATCAGCGAACACTTTATATTTTAATTCTTTGCCAAATGTATCAAATTCTTTTTCCCAGTTATATATTAATGATGTTGGGGCAACTATTAGTATTTTAGCGTCTTTATTTTCTTTAATTATTAGTTTTATTAGATATATTAATTGAATTGATTTTCCTAGTCCCATTTCGTCGGCTAAGATACCACCAAATCCGGTTTTATATATATTATATAGCCATTTTACTCCGTTTTTTTGATATGGTCTTAATATGCGCATTTCTTTTTCTTCTAAATTTATTTCTTCATTTTTGAAGTTATGGAAGTTATTTATTAATGTTTGAAATGAGTTATTTGTTTGTATTAAGTTTTTATATTTTTCTTGTTTTAGGCTATCTAGGTATATTGCTCTATATTTTGGTATTTCACCATTTTCTTTTATTTGATTTTCATCCATGTCTAAATCTTCTATTAATGTTTCTAATTCTTGAATGTTTTTATTAACATTTAAATCGATGATGTTACCATTGGAAAGTTTATGGTATCTTTTTTTAGTTTTTAGTGATGATAATATACTACTTAAATCTTTGGTATCTATGCCGTCCAGTTTAAAGTTATAGGTCATGATGTTATCTTTTCCAATAGAAAATGTTACACTATTTTGGCTTGTTTTGACGATATTTGTGTCTTTTAATTTTTGTGATGTATATATTTCATATTCTTCACTTAATTCATGTATGCCAGTTTCTAAGAAAAGTCCTATTTCGTCGATGTCATTTAAGATAATTTTTTTATTTGACACTTCAAACATATAGTCACCTAATTTCGACAAAATATTACTTTCGTACTCATTATCTCTTAATATTCCGGATGCATCATCAAAGATATTTATTTCTTTTTCTCTGTAAGTTAGAGTTACTTTACACTCTATTTTTTCGCCATTTATATCAAAGAATAGTTTAGCTTTTGGTTTGGTTACTACTATATTTTGAATATTTTCATCTATTTTGATATTGTCTTTAATCATTGGTAAAATGCCGCTTGTGAATTCATTTAGGCTATCGTCTTTGAATACAAGGGTGTCTATATCGTTATATTTTAATCTTTTATATAACTTAAATGTTTTGGGTGCAAGTTTATACATGGTGTTTGAACTATATATATAAGGATAATCTTCGGTAATTGTTTTAAAGTTATTGATATTTTCAAATTTTAAAGTGTAATATTCTTCTTTTTTTTCCAAACTTATTTCCAATGGATTTTCTTCGGATATTCCTAAAAATGTTTGTTTATCTATTTCAAACTCTCTTGTTTTAATTAAGTTCATTAACGGCTCGATACTGCCATATATTTCAAAGCCATTATAACTTGGTCCTATGTCATATAGATAATCTAGTAGTTTTTGATCTTCTTTGGAGAGGTAATATTCACTTGGGTCGTATGTGAAGCTTTTATTTAATGCAAATGATGTGTTATTTTCCATAGCTTCTTGTAAATTGTTATATTTTCCGGTTAAAGAATATAGTTTGCTTTCGCCTATTTTTAACTGAACAATTATTCTTTCATCATAATAGTTATTTTTAAAGGTAATTCTTACACCAATATTGAGTTTTTTTCTTATTTTATTTGCTTTTGGAGCATAAAATTCTTTTAATATATCTTTAGTAATTGATACTTGGTAATTATCTTCGGTTACTTCTTTTCCGTCTATTAATTCTTCTTCATATTTTAAGATACTGGCGGCGATGTGTTTGCATTCTCCAAAGTTTTCGTATTGCATGCAGGTACATGTATAGTCGCATATGGCAGTGTGTGTTCTATCAAACATAACATATGTGTTATAGTAAGTGTCTTCTCTTTGTGATTTTACTTTGAAAAATGCTTTTGCAATATTATCTTCTACGGTTAGTTTTATTAACTGAACGTGTTTGGCGTTATAGTTAAGTCCTCTTAAGAAACTTGATGGGCTTAATCTTTGTACTATTTCGTCATATATTTGATTCATACTTTATCACCTCAATAATGAATATACTACTAAATTTTTAATTTTTTTTCAAGGTTTGTTGGGCTTTTTTATCAGACGTTTATTTTTTCTTTTCATAGTATGATGTGAAGGGGGTAAATGATGAATAATTATGGGAATATGAATGGTTTTCCAATTAATTATGATTTGAATAATTTTAACAGTAATCTTTCAGGTAAACTGGCTAAACAGTTAGGCGATAATATGAATTTTAATAAGTGTGATTATAACGGTAAGACTGGTCCAAATGATTTATATGATGTTTACAATGGCTATATTAGAGGCAATATGTTTCCTGCACTTTTTAATCAGTATAAACTTGAAAGGCCTTATGATATTAAGCCTTTAAATGCGCAGGCTGAAATGCTTACAAAGGTTTCGGCTTATGGTTTTGCAGCACATGATTTAAATCTTTATTTGGATACTCATCCTGATGACAGGGATATGGTGAATTTATTTAAGGAGTTTTCTTCTGATTTTAAGAGAGCTTACAATGAATATGAAAGGCAGTTTGGTCCACTTTTTGTAGATGATAGTGAGACTTATCCTTGGGCGTGGAATGATACACCTTGGCCTTGGGAAAATAAGTAGGAGGTTTTTATGTGGAAATATGAAAAACGATTACAGTATCCTGTAAATATTAAAAATAAAAACTTAAATATGGCTAAATGTATCTTAACACAATATGGTGGTCCAGCAGGTGAACTTGCAGCAGCTTTTCAGTATTTAGATCAAAGGTATAACATGCCTGATGATAGAGGAAAAGCTTTACTTACTGATATTGGGACTGAGGAACTTGCACATGTTGAGATTATTTCAGCTATGGTTTATCAATTAATGCATGGTGCTACCAAAGAGGAATTAAAAGAGGCTGGTCTTGATGGTATGTATGCACAGTTTGGCAATGATTTGTTTCCTTCTGATAGTTTTGGCAACCCATTTAGCATGACTTATATAAAGGTTTCTGGTGATTATATTGCGGATATTGAAAGTGATATGGGAGCTGAGCAAAGAGCTAGAGCAACTTATGAACATTTGATGGATTTAACAAATGATCCGGATATACTTGGTCCTCTTTCATTTTTAAGGGAAAGAGAAATTATTCATTATCAAAGGTTTAAAGAGCTTAGAAATTATTATTTAGAAAATAAGTTAAAGTGATTTCATTTTAACTTTTTCGTGCTATAATTAAGCGTAAGGTGATGCTTATGGATATTATGATTGTCCCAAATGGGCTTAAGAGGTTTTATTTACTTAAGAATTCTAATGAATTTAAAAATATTAAATATATGAATAAAAAAGAATTTTTAGATAGTTATTTTGGTTTTTTTGATGATGAAGCTTTTTATTTACTTATGGAAGAAAGAAAAATCAGTTATGAAGAGGCTAAAAGTTATTTAGATTATGCTTTTGCTTTTAATGATAAAGATATTTTGAAATTTGCTAAAGTTAATCCTTTATTTAAGAAAAATATTTCTAGTATTACAGTTGATGGGTATGATTTTGAACCGTATATTATGAAAGAGCTTAAAAAGTATCCTTTTTCTATTTTGGATGAAGATAAAAAGTTATGTAAAAACTCTGTTTATGAGTTTAAAAGTCAGACTAACGAGATTGTTTATGTGGCTAATGATATCATTGGTAAGCTTAAATATATGGATATTCATAAGATTAAAATTATTATAAGTGCTGATTATAGGGATGAAGTTAAGCGTATTTTTAAATGGTTTAATTTGAATGTTAATTTAAAAAGTTCTCAAAGTATTTTTAGCACGGATACTTGCCAATCTTTTATTAAAAATTTAAAGAAATTTAAAGATTTAAATAAGGCTTTAGAAGGAATTCCTAAGAATAAAATTTATAATCAAATTGTGAACGTTTTAAATGATACTTATACTGATGTTATCAACGATATATCTTTAGAGATTATTTCTGAAAGGCTTAAGCTTACTAATATTCAAAATGAGATTTTTGAAAATGCTGTTGATGAGGTTTCTTTAGATGATATTGAAGATACGTGTTTTTATTATATTTTAGGTTTTAATCAGGGTGTTATTCCACATATTTATCAAGATGATGATTTTTTTTCTGATTTAGAGAAGGAGAAAATGGGTGCTTTTACTTCTTTGGAAAAAAATAAGCTTGAGAAAAAAAGGATTAAGGATTTACTTTTATATAGGGATAATATTTTTGTTTCTTATAAATTAAAAGACAAGTATGGGACTTTTTATCCTTCGGCTGTTTTAGAAGAGGCTGAGCTTGCTGTTACTTATAATAGTGAGGCAGGGCTCAATTATTCTAATCTTTATAATCAAATTTTATTTGCATCAAGTATTGATAATTATGTTAATTATAATGAGGTTTCTAAAAATTTAGGTGTTTTAAAAAATACTTATCCAATTTTATATGATAGTTATGATAATAGTTTTAAGGGTATTGATAAGATTAATTTGAAAAATTTTTTAAATGGGAAACTAACTTTAGCTTATACCAGTTTAAATAATTATTATCTATGTTCGTTTAGATATTATTTAAAACATATTTTAAATCTTGAGCCTTATGAGGAATCTTTTTCTATTTTAATTGGTAACTTATTTCATTTTTGTTTATCTAAAATGTATATGCCTGATTTTGATTTGGAGAAGTGCTACTGGGAATATTTAAAAGATTTTGATTTAAGTAGTATGGAAAGGTTTTTCTTAAGTAAACTTTATTTTGATTTAGATAAGGTTATTAAAGTGATTAGGTCTCAAGATAGTCACAGTTTATTTAAGGAAAAGATTACTGAGAAGAAGTTTAGTGTCAGTATGGGAAATTTTTTAGATGTGTCTTTTATTGGTTTTATTGATAAAATTAATAAATATAATGATTTAGTTACTATTACGGATTATAAGACAGGCAGTGCTTTAACTGATTTAAGTAATATTGATTATGGGCTTAACATGCAGTTATTTATTTATGCTTATTTGATTAAAAAGTGCACGAACTTTAAGGTTTCTGGTCTTTATTTACAAAAGATTTTAAGTAATAAGGCGGATGAAGATTTTAAATTAAATGGATATACGACTAATAATGAAGAAATTATTTCTTTAATTGATGATACTTACGAAAACAGTGAGGTTATTAAAGGTCTTAAGAAAACTAAGAATGGTTTTTCACATTATGCTAAATTATTTGATGATTTAGATGAAATTATTGATAAAGTT
Source organism: uncultured Bacilli bacterium (assembly GCA_934133155.1). GTDB lineage: Bacteria > Bacillota_I > Bacilli_A > RF39 > UBA660 > Coprosoma. The sequence goes on along the minus strand of CAKPAT010000003.1, from coordinate 1,527 downwards.
TCTCTAAACATTGATAAGGCGGTTTATGATATTGAGAATGTGGATTTTAGTATTAACCCTAAAAGGATTGATGGTAAACTTGTGAGCTGCGCTAATTGCAATTTTAAGGATATTTGTTTTATGCGAGAAGAGGATATTATAAACATTAAGAAAGAAGGTGAAGAAGATGCCGAAGTGGACTAAGGAACAAGAAGAGGCGATTTATAAAAGAGGCAAAAATATTATTGTTTCTGCTGGTGCCGGTAGTGGTAAGACGGCGGTTTTATCTGAAAGGGTTTTAAATCATTTAAAAAATGGTGCACAAATTGATAAGCTACTTATTTTGACTTTTACTAAAGCAGCTGCAGCGGAAATGAAGGAAAGAATTAGGAAAAAAATTCAAAAAGAAGAAAGTTTAGCCAGTCAGTTAGATAGGATTGACGCGGCTTATATTACAACGTTTGACGCTTATGCACTTTCTTTAGTTAAAAAATACAGTCATTTTTTAAATATTTCAAGGAATGTTACGATTATTGATGCAAGTGTTATTGAACTTAAAAAAGAAGAGTTTTTGAGGCAGATATTTGAGGAATATTACGGAAGTAATGACTTATTTTTAAAGTTGATTGGGGATTTTTGTTTAAAGGACGATAATGAGGTTTTTAGAGGTATTCTTTCTTTAGCTAGTCAGCTTGATAATATTTTGGATAAAAAAGGTTTTTTAAATAGTTATTTTGATGATTTTTTTACTGTGAAAAATTTAGATAATGTTATTAATGAGTATATGGACTATCTTTTTACTAAAATTGATGATATTAAAGTGCAAATTAAAAATATTGGTTTTTATACAGAAAATGGTTATGATGAAAAATTAAATGAAGTTTTGAATGGTTTACTTAATGCTTCTTGCTATAAAGATATTAGGAATAATATTTCAGTTAAGTTACCCAATTTACCTAGAGGAAGTTATGATGAGGCTAAACTTATAAAAAAAGAAATTAGCTCTTTAATTAGTGAACTTAATGAGCTTACAATATACGATGATTTAGATGCGATTAAGGATACTATTTGTAAAACTCGTGATTATATTGAAGTTATTATTCAAATTATTAATAAGCTTGATTTAATGGTTTTAAATTATAAAAAAGAAAAAAATGCTTATGAATTTAATGATATTTCACATATGGCTTTAAGTCTTTTAAAGGAAAATAAAGGAATTCGTGAAGAACTTAAAAATAATTATTATGAGATATTAATTGACGAATATCAAGATACTAATGATTTACAGGAGGAGTTTATTTCTTTAATTGAAAATAATAATGTTTATATGGTTGGAGATATTAAGCAATCTATTTACCGTTTTAGAAATACTAACCCTTTACTCTTTAAAAATAAGTATGAATGTTATTCACTTGGGGATAAAGGTCTTAAGATTGATTTAAATAAAAATTTTAGGTCAAGAAGTGATGTTTTAAGCAGTATTAATGAGCTTTTTAATGTGATTATGGATAGCTTTATCGGTGGGGCTGATTATAAGGTTTCACATCA
>CAKPAT010000002.1 GCA_934133155.1 uncultured Bacilli bacterium | reverse complement strand
TCTTTATTAGAAAATGGTTCGAATAATTCCGTTAATAATTAATAAAGTTTGGGACATTTTCAAAAGTTATTGACATAAAACCCCGCTTTTGCGAGGTTTTTCTAATTAATCTTTTTCTGTTAAACTATCGATTAGTTCTTCTTTTGTCATGTTTTCGTAATTTTCTATATTTTGTTTTTTAGCCATTTTTTGAAGCTCTTCTAAAGATTTATTTGAAAGTTCATTTGCTTTTTCAAAACTTTCATGAGCCTTAATGTCTTCTTCAGGCATTTTGCCATTTTTTACTAGATAATCTATCTGTTCTTTTGTAATTGTTTCATATTCTAGTAATGTTTCAGCAATTAATTTTAATAAATCTTTATTTTCACTAATTATTTTTTTAGTTAATTCGTACTGTGTATTTATTATTTTGCGTACTTCTTCGTCGATTTGTTTAGCAACTTCATGTGAGAAATTTTGTGCTTTATTGTAATCTCTTCCTAAGAATACACTATCTTGTCTTTCTTCAAATTGAATTGGTCCTAAATCACTCATTCCATATTCAGTAACCATCGCACGAGCTATTTTTGTAGCTTGTTCAAAGTCATTTTGAGCTCCAGTTGTTACTTCGTTAAATGTTAATTCTTCAGCAACTCTTCCACCTAAGAAACCACTTATGGAATCTAATAGTTGTTTTTTAGTTTGAAGATAAGTTTCTTCTTTTGGAAGCATTAAATTATAACCGCCAGCTCTTCCTCTTGGTATGATTGTGATTTTTTGAACGTCGTTTGCACCATCTAGTTTTAAACCAATAACAGCGTGTCCAGCTTCATGATATGCAACTGTTTTCTTTTCTTTGTCTGTGTACTTGTGACTTTTTTTAGCAGGTCCCATTAGTACTCTATCATGTGCTTCGTCAATTTCAGCCATCGTTATTTCTTTTTTGTTTCTTCTAACAGCTAATAGGGCAGCTTCATTTAGTAAATTTTCAAGGTCTGCTCCAGAAAAGCCGACTGTTCTTTTGGCAATATTGGTTAATGTAACATTTTTATTAAATGTTTTTCCTTCAGCATGAACTGATAGAATTTGCTCTCTACCTTTAGCGTCTGGGTAATTAACTGTAACTTGGCGATCAAATCTTCCTGGTCTAAGTAGAGCAGGGTCTAAGACATCTGGTCTATTGGTTGCTGCTATAACGATAATTCCTTCGTTTGCACCAAAACCATCCATTTCAGTTAATAATTGGTTTAATGTTTGTTCACGCTCATCATGTCCACCGCCAAGACCTGCACCTCTTTGACGACCAACAGCGTCAATTTCGTCAATAAATACTAAACATGGTGCACTTTGCTTGGCTTGTTTAAACATATCTCTTACTCTAGATGCACCAACTCCGACAAATAATTCTACAAATTCCGAACCACTTATGTAGTAAAATGGAACGTTTGCCTCTCCAGCAACTGCTTTAGCAAGCAATGTTTTTCCGGTTCCTGGAGGACCTACTAATAAAACTCCCTTTGGTATTCTAGCTCCCATTTTTTGGAATTTTTTAGGGCTTTTTAAGAAATCGATTAATTCTTTCATTTCTTCTTTTTCTTCATCAAGTCCAGCAACATCTTTAAATGTTACTTTTGTGTTTCCACCACTTAAATGAGCTTTTGAGCGACCAAAGTCCATTGATTTGTTACCGCTACCCATTTGTCTTGTAATAAAGTAGAATGCTAGTCCTATTAATAATAATGTTGGCAATACATTGATTAAAAATACAAAAAATACGCTTGAGCCTGGGTCAGTTAAGGTTGTTAGTTTAAAGTTTGCAGTATCTTCAGCATCCAACAATTTTACCATTGTTTCATTTGTAAGTGGCATATTAAAGGCAAATGATTCATTTTCCTTATAGCTATTTAGTGTTCCAGAAATATAGTAAACACTTTCACGACTATGAGGTATTACGTTTACTTCCTTAACGTTTTTATTTTCTACTTCTTTCATGAAATCGCCATAACTGATAGTATGAACTTCCTGATTTAATGTTCCAACTAACATTAATATGGTCATAAAAAATACGAGTAATAAAAGGTAAGGTAATAATCCTCTTTTAACAACTTTTTTGTTCATTACAAACTTCCTTTCTAATGATACCTAATTATTATATCATAGTTTTGTGTTTTTGTTTTATCAAATTTTGATTTTTTAAGTCCCGGAATCCATAAAATTTCGTCATTTTTATCCACTAAAATAGGCCATGTGTTTCTTTCATTTATGCTTATTTTTTCATTTATGAATATATCTTTTATTTTTTTATTTCCAGATCCTTTAATTTTCATAACATCACCATTTTTTCTTGTTCTAACATATAAAGGCATGCTTATTTCTTTTGTGTTTAGATAGCACATATTATTAGATGTGTCATTTGAAAAATTTATAATTTCTAATGTTTTACCATTTGGAAGTAGGGTATTTTTTTCTAATTTTAACTCATATTCCTTTTCGCCCTTTGATTCAAAAGAAAGATATTCATAAGTTTTGGTTACTTTTATTTTGTTTGGTATTGATGTTTCAATATTTGGCCTTGTACTGTAAATAATTTTTAAAATTTCTTCAACATTTTTCATTGTAATATTTGATATTTCATTTTGATATATTTCACTAAAAATTTTGTATATTATTTTAATTTGAATAAGATAATCTTGTTTTTGAAACTCTTTGATGTTTATTTTTTTATCAACATACACATTTTTGATTATTTTGCTAACTTCTTTATCAATGTAGTTATTATATAAGGTTAGGGTTTTACTGAATTCCAAAAATTTTAAATGAACATTTTTGTTTTCTTTTTTTAATGTAGGCAAGATATATTTTCTTATGCGATTTCTGGTGTAAGTATCATCGCTGTTGGTTTTATCAATAGCATATGGTATATTATTTTTCTGAACATATGTTAGTATTTCGCTTTTCGTTTTTTCTATTAATGGTCTTAATATTTCATAATTTTCTTTTTTCGTTTCTTTAGAAAATCCTGAATATCCTTTCAAGCTTGAACCTCTAATTATACGCATTATTACAGTTTCCGTTAAGTCGTCACCATGGTGTGCAGTTAAAAGGTATTTTGCGTCATATTTTTCAGATAATTTATCAAAGAAATTATATCTTTGCTTTCTAGCATAGTTTTCGGTGTTTCCCTCATATTTATTTATGGTCATATATTCAAATATTATGTTATTTTTAGTGCAATAATTTTTGACCATTTTTGCTTCTTCTTCGCTTTCTTTGCGCAGTTTATGATTTACATGAGCACATATTATTTGAGTGTTTTTTTCTTTTTTTATTTCATTTATTAAGGTTAAAAGTGCCATGGAATCCGGTCCACCGGAAGTTGCGACAATTACGCTTGAATTTGGTTCAATTTTTTCTTTTAAATATTTTATTACATCATTCATCTTCGTCACTCCATTTTATTGGTGTGATACCATGTTCAACTAAAAAATTATTGGTTTTAGAAAAAGGTTTGCTGCCGAAGAAGCCCCTAGACGCGGATAATGGTGATGGATGGGCACTTTCTATTATAAAGTGGTTAGGATTTGTGATTAAAACTTTTTTACTTCTGGCATAGCTACCCCATAAAATGAATACGATTGGTTTTTCACGTTTATTTAATATGGTTATTAAGTCGTCAGTAAATGTTTCCCATCCTTTTCCTTTATGTGATAGAGGTGTATCTTTGACAACAGTTAAAACAGAATTTAGTAAAAACACACCTTGTTCAGCCCAATCTGTTAAATTATTATTTGTTCTTGTGATATTTAAATCATTTTTTAATTCTTTAAAGATATTATCAAGTGATGGTGGTCTCCTAACATTTGAGGCGACGGAAAAAGATAGACCATGAGCTTCACCTGGACCATGATAGGGGTCCTGACCTAATATTACGACTTTAACATCGTCATAATCTGTGTATCTTAAGGCATTAAAAATATTTTGATATTCTGGATAAATTATTTTTTTATGATATTCATTTTTTACAAATATTCCAAGTTCTTTAAAATATGGTTTTTGCATTTCTTCTTTTAGGACGATGTCCCATTTTTTATTAATCATTTAAGCACTTCCTTTGACTTCTTTTCATTATAGCATGGGTTATTATTTGGGGCAATATTTTATTTGATGTTTTAATTTTAATAAGGTGGTGGTATTTATTATGGCGAGTATGGCGATCATAACGTCAACTAGTTTCCATATTATGGAAGGGGAGGTGAATATTCCTAGAAAAATACTTATTACTGTGGAAAACTTTACTATAAATAATGGTATTTTTTTATTAAGAAATCTTACGCAAACTTCACAGTAATAGTGTCCAGTTAGTATGGTTGATATAGAAAATAAGGTTATTAAAATAATTAGAAGTAGTTTTCCATTGTTTGGGAAATGATAATCAAATGCAGACAATGTTATTTCTATGCCGTTCGGGTTTACTAGATTTAAAGTTTCATAATTTGACGATAGAATTATTAGGGCAGTAGATGTGCAAATAATTAAGGTGGTGAAATATATTCCAAGTATTTGAATATTAGCACATTTTTTTGGATTTTTTTCTTCGCTGGAGCACGCTGCTATTGTTCCAATGCCAATTCCTGCTTCGTTCGAAAAAATACATCTTTGCATACCAACGATTACCATAGGTATGAAACTTGTTAGGAACGGTTTTAACTGAAAGGCTGAGTTTATGATGTTTATGAAAGAAATTTTTGTGGCTTCAAAATTTTTTACTGTGGAAAACATGGTAACTCCAATATAAAAAATAGTAAGAACAGGGATTATTATATTACTGATTTTTCTTATTTTTTTTATTCCTCCTTTTATTACGACAAAAATTACTGTGGAAATTACAACGCCTAAAATTACTTTATCTACAGTGATAAATGAGCTTATGGCTTTAGTAATTGTGTTTGTTTGAATTGGCATGAAACCTATTATATACGATATTAGTAAAATTAATGCATAAAATTTTGCTAATTTAGTTTTTTTTAGCCCCTCACTTATATAATAGAACGGGCCACCATGTATTTCCTTTTCTTTTTTCTGAAATTTTAAAGAAAGTATAGTTTCTGCATATGCGAGTGAGGCTGTGATAAATGCAGTCACCCACATCCAGAAAATTGTTCCTGGTCCAGATAAATGAATTGCAAGAGCTATTCCAGAGATTGATCCGACGCCTATTCTTCCAGCTAGTGATAGACTAAGTTTTTTTATTGAACTTTTATTTTTTAAAGAAGAAAAAAGGTTTTTAATTTTATACTGTGGAAAATTTAAGTATACGGTAAAATATAAAGACGCAAGTAAAATCAAAGCCATTGCGATGGCCCATACTACAGCATTTATTTTTTCAAGCATAAAAAAATCACCAAAACATTTTATGTCTTAGTGAATATTTTTATTTAAATTGTTAGATATTTCAGCAAATATTTCCAGTGGCAAACTTTCTGCTCTAACACTTAAATCCAGGTTATGTCTTCTTAAAACTTCTTCTACTTTTTCTAAATCGTAACTTTTTAAATTATTTTTAAGTGTTTTTCTTTTTTGAGTAAAAGATGATTTAACTAATTTAAAAAATACTTCTTCGTTTTCAACTTTTATCTTTTCTTTTTTTGTAAGTGATAGGACAATGCTGTCAACATTTGGTTTTGGCATGAACACATTACGACTTACATCAATTATTTTTTCTACGTCAAAAAAATAATTTAAATAAACAGATAACGAATTATATTCTTTAGTGTTTGGTTTGGCTTTAAATCTATTGCCAACTTCTTTTTGAACCATTATAACAATTTTATCAATGTCTATATTTTCTTCGATTAATTTCATAATTATAGGTGTTGTGATGTAATAGGGGAGGTTTGCGACGACATATAATTTGTCATATGCATAATCTTTTATATCTTCTTTAACATTTCTTTTTAAAAAATCATCATATATTATTTTTGTATTTGGTTTAATATTTTTTTCTAAAATATTTTTTACTGTTTTGTCAATTTCATAGGCAAGAACATTTTTAGCAACTTCACCTAATTTACTTGTTAATGAGCCTGCTCCTGGGCCTATTTCTATAACTAATGTATCTTTATTTATTTCTGATTTTTTTATTATACTGTAGATAATATTTTCGTCTACGATAAAGTTTTGTCCAAATTTCTTTTTAAAATTAAAATTTTCTTCTTCAAGTGTTTGTTTCATTTGTTTTGGTGAGTACATCATATTTTTTCTCCTTTGCTTTTAAAAAAGATGGGACCTAGTAGCCCCATCTTTTGACGCTGTATTTAACGTTATTTGATGTTGTTAAATGTATGCTTGGATCTTTTTCTGTAATGTATGCTAAATCCATATGGACTATGCCGTTTTGCCAAGCTTTTTGCATTGCTCCGCCTGTATCTAATACAATAGCGTTAAATATACCTAGGTTAGGATTATTTACTTCGATTATTGTCCCACAGGGGAATTCGTCTAAAGCGGCGGCTATAATTCTTACGCCTCCATATTCATCATCATGATATATATACCCATTTGCTATCAGACTATATGTAAGTCCATTTTTAGTTTTACATGATAATGTTCCTAAACCCGAGCAGCCAACACAGTCAGCACCATAACCAGTCATTTTACCAACATAATCAGCCTTTTTTCCAGTTCCAATTTCGATTTTTGCATTTATTGGGTTTTCGATTATTTCGATTACTTCACCGTTTTCATCTACATATGCTAAACCCTGATGCCCCTCTTCTTTTGTAATTGTTTGACCTTCTGGTAAATTACTGTTATATGTTTTGATTGTGCCATATTCTAAGACTTTTGTAAAAGCCATGGAATCTTTTGTTTTATTTAGGTTATCAACTTCAATTATCGACTTTGAAATTAGGTTATTATAACCTGATACTACTACTAGAAAGCATAATGTCAAAAATATGCTTATTTGTAGCAGAAGCTTTTGCATATTTCACCTCATATTTCAAAATTGAAACCGAATAGATTGTATCACAATTTAATGGGCAAGTCAAATTGACGAATGGCATTTTGGCTTGTTATTTCAAGGACTTCTGTGTACTTTATACCTTTAAGTTCGGCTATTTTTAATGCGACATATTTTGTGTTTGCAGGTTCGTTTTCTTTTCCTCTAAATGGCTCTGGTGCAAGGTATGGACTATCGGTTTCTAAAACAAAATTTTCTATTGGTAATTCTTTAACTATATCTTTTAATTTTTTTTCATTTTTAAAGGTTAAAACTCCTCCAATTCCTAATACTGTATTAAGTTTTATAAATTTTTTAGCCATTTCTAAACTACCACTAAAACAATGAATATCACATAATGTATATTGATTTTTTTCTTCAACTAAGATATTATATGTGTCTTCGCTTGCGTCTCTACTGTGGACAACTATGGTTTTGTGATAAATATTGGCGATGTGAATTTGTTTTATAAATAGTTCCTTTTGCTTTTCTTTATTTTCTTTAGTGTAATGGTAATCTAGTCCTATTTCTCCAATGCCTACTATTTTTGGATTTTTTATATTGTGGATAATTTTATTTATGTCTTCTTCAGTATAGGTAGACGCGTATTCGGGGTGAATACCTATTGTTCCATATATATTTTCGTATGTTTCGCATAATTTTATTACCTCGTCTATTTCATTTGGACTAGCACTACTCACAATCATTATATTTCCTTTCATATTATTTATGCATGTTTTTATGTCACTTAGTTCGTATATGTGACAGTGTGTATCTAGTAACATTTTATTCCTCCTATTTTTTTTACTGTGGAAAACTTTTTATGTATTTTTAAAACCCTTTTTTCAGGGTTTTACATATTTTCATAAAAATTATTTATTATAACGTAATCTTTTATATTTGTTTTATCTAGTTCTTCTATTCCCAAATCAACACTTACATAATAATTATCTTTAAGTGGAATGAATAATGTGGTGTTTCTATATATGTCACCTTCATACTCATAATCAATATAGAATGCTTTTAATTTGTTGTTACTGATTTCTGCAGTATATTCTTTACTTTTAACATTTTGTGATATCGATTTGTAATATTCTTCGCTTTCTGATTTTTCTTTTTGATAATAATCTTGATATTTGAATTTTAATGTGTATATGATGTAGTCACCATACATGTTTTCTATTTGTGTTTGATTTTCACTTTCGTTTGTTTTATAAAACGTACTTGGAATAGAAAAGCTTATTTTATCTTCATCACTTTCTATGGTTACAGTATTTGCACTTTCTACTGGATACTGTCTTTTAATGTATTCTGTATAAAAGGAAGATAAAAATTCTAAAGCGATAAATAAAACAACAATTATTCCGGTATATATTCCTAATATTGCAGAATTACTTAGGCCATGCTCACTGCTTGTTATTTCTTTTTTTCCTGCCCAATTTAAATACATATTATTTATTGCTGATATCATGTATGGATAAAGCCATAAATAAAGTATACCTAAAGTGAATGCACCAAGTATTATCCATCCAGCAAAACTTACATACATAGCGTAATATTCAGTATGGTGCTTTTTTAATAGCTTTATTGTTTCTTTTAAAGATATGATATAAGATTTATCTTTGTTACTATCATCTAATACATAATGAATAAAAATATCGATGATAGGGTAGAGGTAGACTACTATTACTGCCATTAACAAAATCATTATTAATGTGACATTATCATCTTCAATGTGTCCTAGTATACATTCTAAAGCAAATATTACTGCGGCAAAAATAATTTGCGTTATTATAACGTATATTATTTTTTTTATTTTTTTAAATGGAAATAAATCTGTTATTTTAGCTTGTTTGTTTTGATTTAATTTACCAGTTACATTTACTATACCTAATACTGTAAAAAATATTGGAATGCTTAATACAAGCATTGATATTATAAATAAATTATAAGGAATATACTCATTATACCAATAATATCCGGTTATCTGATATATTATAAATGTTAGTATTATTTCAAGTATAAGCATTATGATTAGACCTAATATTGGAATTTTTTTACTTTGATATCTTGATTCATTTTTTATTTCTTTTCGTACACCTGCCTCGTTTTTCTTTGTGGTTTTCGATACTTTATTGCCACAATTTGGACAAAATTTTGTTTCTGAATTTATTTCACTTCCACACTGATTACAATACATTTTTACACCTCTAAAGGTTATTTTACCATATTTATGTACAAAATAAAACTATGATTTCTCATAGCTTTACTGATATTTTTTAATGTATATAAATCTAATAAGACAGCACGTCATAAATATTAAATATATTAAATCTAAGTAATTAAAACTAAAAATTATATTGATTACTAAACAACTAATAATTACACAAAGCAGTACAGCAATAAGGCTAATTTTATGATTGTTAGTAGCCATATATTCTCCCTTTCTATACTTCTGTTTTTAATATAGCATGGGTTTGTGGCAAAATCAATATTTTGTTTTCGACTTTTTACAACAATTTACATCTTTTCTATTCTTGCAAAAAGTATTTCTGGATTTCCTACTTTGGTATATGTCCCATTAAATTTTAAAGTACTTGATATATCTTTTTCATTTGTGTTTATTTGTTTAAATATTTTTTCAGCTGTTTCTGGCAGGAATGCTTGCAGGTAAACAGTGGCTACTCTGATTGCTTCTATTAAGTTATATAAAACTGTTTTAAGTCTTTCTTTTTTGTTTTCATCTTTAGCTAATTTCCATGGTTCTGTTTGATCGATATATTTATTAGCTAAGCGGTAAATACTCATTATATTTTCTAATGCTTCTGCTATTTTTAATTCGTCCATTTTTTCGGATATTTTTTGATTTAAACTTGTGCATGCGTTTATTAATTCGTCATCTACTGGTTCATTTTGGTTATTTTTATAGATGTTTCCATCAAAATATTTCAGACACATGTTTATCGTTCTATTGACTAAGTTTCCCATCGTGTTTGCAAGGTCTGAATTTATTTTATCAATGATGAGTAAGCGACTTATATTTCCATCGTGACCATATGGTATTTCGTGCATTAGATAATATCTTATGGCGTCAGTGCCAAATTCGCTTACAAGGTCATCTGCATATAGAACATTTCCTTTTGATTTACTCATTTTATCGCTATCAGAGGCAAGTACCCATGGATGGCCAAATATTTTTTTAGGCATTTCTAGATCTAAAGCTTTTAACATGACTGGCCAGTAGATTGTGTGAAATCTCAATATATCTTTACCAATTACATGAACATCGGCTGGCCAATATTTTTTGAATTTTTCGTTTTCTTTTTCTGGGTCATATCCTAAAAATGTGATATAGTTTGCAAGTGCGTCTATCCATACATAGATAACGTGTTTTGTATCAAATGGGACTTCTATTCCCCAATCAAATGATGTTCTTGTTACACATAAATCCTGAACACCTGGTTTTATAAAGTTATTAACTATTTCATTTTTTCTACTTTCTGGAGTGATAAAGTTAGGATGTTTTTCAATATAATCAGCTAACCATTCATTCCATTTGCTTAATTTTAAGAAGTAGGCTTCTTCTTTGGTTTTATGCACTTCGCGGCCACAATCAGGACATTTTCCTTCTATTAACTGCGACTGTGTGAAAAATGATTCACATGGTGTGCAGTAAAGTCCTTCGTATACACCTTTGTATATGTCACCATTTTCATATAATTTGGAAAATATTTTTTGAACTGTTTTTTTGTGGTATTCGTCTGTTGTTCTGACAAATTTATCATAACTGATGTTTAGTAACTTGTCTATTCTTTGCACTTCTGCTGCGATTTTATCAACATACTGTTTTGGTGTTTGATTATTTTTTTGAGCATAGTTTTGAACTTTCTCACCGTGCTCATCTGTTCCGGTGTGAAAGCAAACATCATAACCTTGCAACCTTTTAAAACGGGCTAGGGCGTCAGTTAAAACTACTTCATATGAATTTCCGATATGAGGTTTTGCTGAAGCATAAAATATTGACGTTGTTATATAAAATTTTTCCATATTCATTCTCCTTTTTGGGAATTGGTACTACCAAATCCGCCTTTTCTTGTTTCTTTTGTTTCGTCGTTTTCTGTTTTTAGGTATTTTAAAAAAATTCCTTGGACTATTCTTTCATCTTGTTTTAGATTTACTATTTCATTTCCTTCATTTTTAATGAATAACCAAATATGTCCTTCGTTATCTTGGTTATCATAGTAATCACTATCAACTATTCCAACTTGATTACATAGTCTTAAGTTATGTTTGGTTCCTAGACTGCTTCTTATGATTATCATTAAAAATTCGTCATTTTCCATTTTGGCTTTTATTCCTGTTGGAATTTTTTTTATCTCATTTGGGTTTAGCCTTACATCTTCTATTAGGCTAAAGTCGTAACCGGCACTATTATGGGTACTTCTTTTAGGTAATATGATTTTTTCATAGCTGTCTTCTTTTAAATTTGTTTCTTCTTTAAATTTTTTTAGGCTTATTTTTTCAAAATTTCGCATTTAATTCCTCCTTTGAAGAAAAAAACATCCTTAATGCATAAGGACGTGATTTTACGTGGTACCACCTTAATTTATAAGTAAACCAAACATTTAACGCATGTGAAACGTTCTTATTAGACTGCTCCAGAGCTATTTAAAACAGTAATATTGTTTATTTTCACCAAACATAAACTCTCTTTTTAAGCTTTCTATTTTTCTTTCCTTCTTCGCATTTCATTCATATTTTAGCATATTCTTTTTTTTTATTCAATATGATAGGCCAATATTTGTGCGAGTAGGATGATGGTATCTTTTAGATTTTCGTTTTTGGCCTGTGTGATTATACTGCCATATATTTCACCATTTAGGCTTATTGGGGTGATAAGTTTTCCGTTTATTATTTGCTGTTTATTTTCTTTGATTTTTTTTATTATTTCTGGCGAAATTTTTTCATTGTTTGATATATATTTATCCATGTCGGTTATTTTTATCTCTATTTTATATTTTTTGAATACTGTTTTGGTTATTATTTGGCTTAATTCTTTTATTTTTGAAAGCTCTGAATATTTTTTTAATATTATTTCTTCATCTTTTATTTTTATTTCTATTTTATCACCAGATGTTATTCTGAGTTCATTTCTAATTTCTTTGGGTATTACTATTCTTCCTAAATCATCTATTCTTCTTAGTGCACCATGCATTGTTTTTCCTCACTTTCTATGTTATATTGTAACTATTTTTACTTTATTTATACTTTAAATCGTGTTATAATTGTAATACTTTGAAGGAGGAAATTTTTTATGGAAAAAACTTTAATTTTTGGACATCAAAAGCCGGATACAGATGCGGTTACTTCTGCTATTGTCCTTTCTTATTTAAAAAATAAGTTAGGTTTTAATACTGAGCCTCGTGTTTTAGGTAATATAAATAATGAAACTGAATTTGTTTTAAATTATTTTAATTTTGATATACCAAAATATTTAAATGATGTTCGTTTACAGATCAAAGATGTTGATTATATTAATGATTGTTTTCTTCAAGAGGAAGATTCAGTTTTTGATGGTTATATGATGATGAATAAGACAAAAATTGGTACAATACCTGTTATTGATAAAAATGGTGTGTTTAAAGGTGTTGTTTCTATGAGAGATGTTGCAGGGGAGCTTATTTCTAATGATTTAGGTAAACTTGATACTTCTTATGATAATTTGCTTAAGGCTTTAAATGGTAAAGAAGTTTTAAGGTTTGATAAGGAAATTATGGGTAATATTATCACACCATCTTATAGAAGTACTACTTTTAGAGAAAATATTAAGATTGATAAGGAAAGTGTTTTAATCGTTGGTGATAGACATAGCATTATTGAGTATGCGGTTATGAACTGTGCTTCTATTATTATTTTGACTAATGGGGTTGAAATGAAAAAGGAACATTTAGAGATTGCCAAGAAAAATCATGTTGATGTTATTAGTACAAATTATGATGGTCTTATGGCGTCTAATATGGTAGTTTTAAGCAATTTTATTAAAACTAAGATGAAAACTCAGGATATATCTTTTGTTAACGAAAATGACTCTTTATCTGATGTTTTGGAAATAGCAAGCAAGAAGAAATACAGTAATTATCCTGTTGTGAATAATGATGGGGTTTGTTTAGGTATTTTTAAGGCAAATGTGGCTGTTTCTAAACATCCTAAGCAAGTTATTTTAGTTGATCATAACGAGATTGAGCAAAGTGTTGTTGGTCTTGAAGAGGCTGAAATTATTGAAATTGTAGATCATCACAAGATAGGAAATATTGGTACTAATATGCCAATTAATTTTAGGAATATGCCTCTTGGATGTACGGAAACTGTTCTTTATTTAATGTTTAAGGAAAATGGGGTAGAGATACCTAAAAACATTGCAGGTTTAATGCTTTCTGGTATCATTTCTGATACTTTGCTTCTTTCTTCACCAACTACTACTGATATTGATAGAACTGTTTTAAAAGAACTTTCCAAAATCACTGGTGTTGATTATAAGTCTTATGGTATGGAAATGTTTAAGGCTGGTTCTTCTATAAAAGGTAAGTCTACTGAAGAGATTATTTATGGTGATTTTAAGAACTTTAATGTAGATAATCAAAAAATTGGTATTGGACAAATATCTACAATGAATACCGAAGAGATTATGGGTAAAAAGGATGAGTTCGTTAGTGTTTTAAATACAATTGCTAAAAATGAAGGATATGTTGTTATCGCACTTTTTGTAACAGATATTTTGAAAAATGGTTCACATATTTTATATAATGAAAATGCCTTTGATATTGTTGCTAATTCTTTTGATGCTGATAATTTATCTGAAGGATTATTCCTTGATGGTGTTGTTTCACGTAAAAAACAAATAGTTCCTAAATTTATGAATTTTATGGATGATAAATAAAAAATACTGATGCTAATTTTCAGTATTTTTTTTCGACATGTCAATGATTTTTAATAATTCTATTAGATAATAAATGAAGTGTTTATCTAGTTTTACAATATCTAATATGATAATTAATTCGTTTTCTTTCATGCTAAAGCGGAACATACGACTCAGTTTAGATGTTTCATAAAATAAGTAATCTCCATTTATATTTTTAGTTATTTCTCTTGGCAGTGTTATTTCAATAAATGTTTTTGTTTGTTTTATTTTTGTGATATTTAATCTTTGAGCTGTTGCTTCAAATAATTCTTCATACATATAAATATTTAATTCATCAGAAAGTTTGCCAAATCTATCCTCTAGTTCACTTTTGATTTGTTTTAAATCTTCTTCGGATTTTATATTGCTTATTTTTTTATGAATTTCTATTTTTAAATCCTCGTCTGGTATGTAGGTACTTTCAATTGTTGTTGATACATCTAATAATGGTTTTGTATCTTCTTTTTCTTCGGTTACTTCTTTTCCTTGAAGTTTGGCTATTTCTTCGTTTACCATTTGTAAGAATAGTTCTATACCTATACTATCTATAAATCCAGCTTGTTCGCTACCAAGAATGTCTCCCGCACCTCTAATTGATAAGTCACGCATGGCTATGGCAAAGCCACTTCCAAGTTCTGTAAAATCTTTAATTACTTTTAATCTTTTTGTTGCAATGTCGGATAGTATTTTTTTATTATCATACATTAAATAGCAATAAGCAATTTTATTACTTCGACCAATTCGGCCTCTTATTTGATAGAGCTGTGAAAGTCCAAAATGGTCGGAATTTAGCACTATTAAGGTGTTGGCAGCTTCTATATCTATACCCGTTTCTATGATGGTTGTGCATAATAGTACGTCGTATTCTTTATTTATAAATTTACTCATGACGTTTTCTAGTTCTGTTTTATTCATTTGTCCATGAGCTACACCTATTTTAGCTTCTGGAATTAGTTTTTGAAGTTCTAATTTTTTATTTTCAATATCTTCTACTATATTATAGAGCATGAAAACCTGACCATTTCGAGCTAATTCTTTATAAATAGCATCTTTTATTATTTGATTATTTTCTTTTAAGACGTATGTTTGAATTGGATATCTTTGTGCTGGTGGTGTTTCTATTAATGACAGGCTTCTAAGACCTGACATTGACATTTGAAGAGTTCTAGGAATTGGAGTTGCTGATAAGGTTAAAACATCAATATTTTCTTTATATTGCTTAATTTTTTCTTTATGTTTAACGCCAAATCTTTGTTCTTCGTCAACAACTAATAAGCCTAAATCTTTAAATTTTACATCTTTACTTAATATTCTATGAGTGCCAATTATTAAGTCGATTTTCCCATTTTCTAAGTCATTTAATATTTCTGTTACTTTTTTTTGAGTGACAAATCTATTTAACAGGGCTATTTTGACATTAAAATTAACAAAACGTTTTATTGCGTTATTATAGTGCTGAGAAGATAATATTGTTGTCGGGCATAGAAGTGCTACCTGTTTTTTTGAGTTTACAGCTTTAAATATCGCTCTGAAAGCTACTTCTGTTTTACCGTAGCCAACATCCCCGCATAGTAATCTATCCATTGGTTTTTGTGTTTCCATATCTTTTTTTATTTCTTCGGTAACTTTTAATTGATCGGCTGTTTCTTGGTATGGGAATTCCTTTTCAAATTCTATTTGATTTTTGTCATCTTTATTAAATGCAAAACCTTTTTTAGATTCTCTTAAAGCATATACCTTTAACAAATCTTCAGCAATATCTTCTGCTCTTTTCCTTGCTTTGGCTTTTGTTTTTTGCCAGTCTGAGCTACCTAATTTACTTAATTTTCTTACTGGTGTGTCAGCTGATGAATATTTTGTTATGAGGTCTAATTTTTCTACTGGTATATATAATTTGTCGCCTTTTTCGTATTCGATGGCTAGATAGTCTTTTTTTAGACCATTTTTTACGATTGTTTTTAAGCCTAGGTATCTACCTATACCATGAATTCCGTGGACAACATAATCACCAATCTCTAATTTAGTTATATCTTTTATTCTTGTACCATATTGAAATTTAGTTTTGTAACCTTTTTCTTCTTTATTTCCGTATAATTCATTTTCGGTAATAATTACGTAATTTTCATAGTTAAATCCAGAATATATTTTTTTAGATATTATGTTTATTTTGCCCTGTATTATTTCATTTTCGTTTGTATAAACTATTTCATCATTCCCTAAAAATTCTAGTAATTTGTTTACTTTATACCTATTTTCTAGGCAGATAATAACTGTTTTATGGTTCTTAAGATATTTTTTTAAGATGTTATTTATTTCTTCGACTCCTTTTGGAAAATTATCTATATCAACATTTTTATATGTGGAGGCATTTAATATTTCGTCTATATCTTCAAATTTTATACTTTCTTTGTCTTCTACTTCGTCAAAAGAAAACATGTATTTTGTATTTGGATCTCTTTCCATACTTGCACTGTAATTTCTTATTTCTTCTAATAGAAGTTCATAATTTTTTAAAAGTGTTTGGTAATTATTGTATATGGTAATAGGGTTATTTAAATAGCCGGATATATTAGTTATTTCATCTTTGCCTATGATACGCTCGGTATTAGGATATATCGTTATATCTTTTATCTCTTTAATTGTTAATTGACTGTTTATATCAAATGTTCTAATGGATTCTATTTCGTCACCCCAAAATTCAATTCTAATGGGGTTTTCACTGCTTATAGGGTATATGTCTAAAACAAAACCTCTGACTGCTATTTCACCTGTCATGTTAACCATGATTTGCCTTTTATAACCTAAGTTATATAACTGATTTGTTAGGTCTTCTATTTTATGAGTATCATTTACTTTTAAAGTTAATTTACTTTTTTGGAATATATTTTTGGGTGAAAGGTATCTTAAGTAGCCCATTAAATTAGTTATAATTATTGATTTTTCTTCAGATACAATGCTGTTGATAGCTTCTAAACGATTTATTTTGAATTCTGGTGAAACAGCGATTGCCTCACTGGTGATAAAGTCGTCCATAGGGAAAAACCATACTTTACTTGTATGGCAGTTTATAGCATTATATATTTGCCCAGCTTCATGAAGATTTGATGTTACAAGGATTATTGATTTATTTTCTTTTTTAAACTTATTATAAATATATATTCCTTTTAATTCATTGTTTAAGCCAGTGATTGTGTCGTGTTTTTCATTTTTAAATATATTATCTAAAAAACTCATAGTTCACTCCTATTGTATTTATTCATTAAATTATCAAAAGACATTTCTAAGTAATCATTTAATATTTCTGGTGATTTATCTGTTACTTTTTCTAAAATTTCTAATTCTTTTTGAGGCATTTTACCGATTACATAGTTTATTTTATCAGCATTTTTATCATATGATATTCCTATCTTTATTCTTTTATATATTTGTGTGTGAATGTGGTTTTCAATATTTTTAAGTCCATTATGCCCAGCTGATGAACCTTTATATTTTATTTTTATTTTTCCAAGTTGTGTGTCCAAGTCGTCACATATTATTAAAATGTCATTTGTATCTATTTTATAAAAATCTTTATATTCTTTTATTACTTCGCCAGATAAATTCATATACTTTTGAGGTTTTAAAATCATTACTTTCTCATTATTTTGGTTAAATTCTGCATATAATCCATCAAATTTTTCTTTAAATGTGAGATTTTTATATTTGGCATACTTGTCTATAAATTTAAAACCTGCGTTATGTCTTGTATTTTCGTATTCTTTTCCTGGATTTCCTAAACCAACTATTAATTTCATTTTATACCCCCTAAATATTATGATATTTTGTATATACTTCGCTTTTTGGCAGATTTCTTTCTTTGGCAACTTTTTTTATCGCATCATTTGTTGTCATTCCATCTTCAATATATAATTCTACGTGTTTTTCGATTGACAAATTCTCATATGTTGTTACTTCACGATTTCCTTCAATAACTATAACTATTTCACCTTTTATTTTTTGAACATTATTTATTATTTCTTGAATACTTCCTCTGATTATCTCTTCGTACTTTTTACTTATTTCTCTAACGATGGCGATTTGTCGATTACCAAATATTTCTAAAATATTTTTTAGCGTTTTTTCTATTCTGTGTGGAGCTTCATAAAATATTATTGTGTATTTATTTTGCTTTAATTCTTCTAATTCTTGTTTCCTTTTTATTTCTTTACTGTTTAAAAAGCCATAAAATGTAAACGGACCTTCGCCAAACCCAGACATTACTAGTGCTGGTATTAGGGCAGTTGGACCTGGCAGGCAAACAACGTTAAAACCTTCTTTTATAGCATTTTTTATTAAAATAAAACCTGGATCACTTATCACCGGTGTTCCTCTGTCACTTACTACGGCTATATTTTTTCCTTGTTTTAAGTATTCTATTTCTTTGCCTTCGTTTGTTTGCTCATTGTATAAGTGACTGGAGATAAGTTTTTTATTAATTGAAAAATGGTTCAATAATTGCTTAGTTACTCTGGTATCTTCTGCAAATATTACATCAACTTCTTTCAATATATTTATAGCTCTTATTGTAATATCTTCCATATTGCCAATTGGCGTTGGAACGACATAAAGAGTAGGAGTATTATCATAACTTTTTTGATTCATTTTTTATCATCTTCTTTTATGTAAAATATTTTTTTATTTCTTCTGTATATTCACCATTTTCATTATGGGAATATAGTGGGCTTAGTATTTTTAAGCCTGGATTACCATTCTTTGTTCCCTCTATTAATAAGATATTAGCTTCTTTACCTTTTTTAGGATAAACTAATCTTATTTTTTTAGGTTCAATGTTATTTTGTTTCATGACAACAATTATATCTACTAGCCTTTCTGGGCGGTGAACTAAAGCAATTACTCCTTGATTTTTTAATAATTTTTTGGCAACACTGAATATTTTATCTAAATCTAAGGTTATTTCATGTCTTGCAATAGTTTTATAATTGCTTTCATTTAATTTGGAATCTTTTTTTAATGGAAAATATGGTGGATTACATGTTATTATATCAAATGTATCAGATGCGGCTTTATTTTTATAGTTATTAATGTCTTCATTTATTATTGTTATCTGATTTTCTAAGTTATTTATTTTCACACTTTCTTTTGCTAGTTCACTTACTTCTTTTTGTATTTCAACGCCTGTTATTTGAGCATTTGTTTTGGTAGAAAGTATAAGAGGAATAGGGGCGTTACCACAACCAATATCGAGAATTTTTTTGATATTCTTATTTATTGTAACAAAATTTGGAAGTAAAACGGAATCTAAAGAAAAGTTAAACATTTCATTGTCTTGAATTATTTTCATATTTTCATAACCTAACAAGTAATTTGTGACTTTCATTTATCTACCTCAACTATTCCATAATTAGGTACATCAACTTTATATTTTTGTCTTAGAATGTCTAAACCAACTACTTTTCCAGTTCCCTGTGAAGTTTCCATTATATCCCCAATTTTATGCATATTTATACGACATTTTTTGTAACAGTCATCTTCGTATTTTAAACAACAAAATAGTCTACCACATACACCGTTTATTTTTGTAGGATTGAGTGCTAAATTTTGATTTTTTGCCATATTTATAGAAACTGTATCTAATTCTTTTAAAAATGTTGAGCAACATAATTTTCTTCCGCAAGGACCATAACCACCAATTTCTTTTGCCTTATCTCTAGCTCCTATTTGTCTCAATTCTATTCTAACATGATAAATTGATGCAAGTTTTTTTGCTAAATTTCTGAAATCTATTCTATTTTCTGCTAAAAATCTAAATATTAATTTATCTTTATCAAAGGAGTAACAAGCGTCAATAATTTGCATTTCAAGTTTCTCTTGAAACACTAATTCTCGGCATTTTTTTAAAGCTATATTTGCTTCTTTGACATTTGATTTGTGTTTTAAATAGTCCTTTTTTGTGGCTATACGAATTATTTTTTTTAAAGGATTTTTAATTTTGTTTTTTTCTATTTTTTTTACACTTATAATTTTTCCGAATTGTAATCCTTGTTCTGTTTCCACAATAACTGTTATTTGTGGTTTTAATTTGATTTTATTTGGATCAAATAAGTATTTTTGTCCTTTATTTTTAAATTGTACTTCTACTACTTCGATTTGCTCTATCATATTTCACCTTCCAATTCGATTATAAGCTTGTCCATTAATAGGGCAGTGTTGGCATTGTATTTTATTCTATTTTTTAATTCGATAATTTTCGATATTTTTTGACATAATTGCTCTATTTGATTATTTTGGGCTATTTGTTTTAGATTTTCTTCGTCTATTATTACTTCTAATTTTCTTTTTAATTTATAATTTAATATGTCTTTATAGTATAAGATCATAATTTCAAAGGCTTTTTCAAGTTCTTCTTTGTCTTTTATATATGAATTCCAAAGGTTTGAAACGTAGAGTAGTGTATCCATGTGATTTTTTTCATAATAATTAACAAATTCAATTGTCTTTGTGATTGTAATTTCATTTACATCTTGGTTATTATATATTTTTGTTTTAAGATTTTCTATAGTACTTATATTTTCTAAAACGTTTTGTTTTTCTTTAAAAGAAATTATTTGACATCTAGATCTTATTGTATTTATAACTTCGTAGATGTTTTTTGTTACCAATATGGCAATTATATCATTTTCCGGCTCTTCAAGAAACTTTAATATTGAGTTTGCAGAAGATTTGTTTAATTTTTCAGCATTTTCTATTATATATACTTTTTTATTGCCTGTTATGGCTTTTTTAGTAAATTCTTCTTGAAGTTCAAGTAATTTTTCTTTTTTTATTTGCATTCCGTCAGGTTTTATTATTTTCAATTCGGTAAAGTTTCCGTCGTCTATTTGCTTACATATATTACATTCTTCACAATTTTCATTTTTGGTATAATGGTGTGGACAAAGTAATGATTTTACAAAGGACATTATAAAATTTTCACTTTCTGTGTAATTTCCTGTTTCAAAAAGGTATGCGTGAGAACATTTATTGTTTTTTATCGCATTTGTAAGTATTTTATATGCTACTTTTTGTGTTTCTTTGTAATTTTCTAACATTTTGTCACCTCTTAATAAAATATTATTTTAATTATTATTAAGCAAAGTAGGGCAGGAAACCCTAAAAGTGCTGTAATTGACACTGTTACTATATTTATAGGTATGATAAGTGTCATTGGCACAATAACATTGTAACCGTATAATATGAAAAAACTTACAACTATTCTTTTTAATACCTGAAAAAATTTATTGAGCATATTTCACCTCAATAAATTATATATTTTTGATTAAAATTTATGAAATTGTTGTACGATCTTCTAGGGCTATTTCTAAAGTCATTGGATCAATATAATCTATATCAGCTCCAATAGGTATACCATATGCAATTTTTGAAATTTTTATATTTACTCCTTCTAAAAGTTTGCGAATGTATAATGAAGTTGTTTCTCCTTCTATGCTTGGTTTAATCGCTAGTATGATTTCTTCCGGATTTTCGTCATTTATTCTATTAATTAATGATTTTATGCTTAAATCTTCAGGGTTAATTCCTTCTAGTGGAGAAATTAAGCCTCCAAGCACATGATACACACCTTTAAAAACGCCAATTTTTTCAAATTGAATAACATTTTTACTATCTTCAACTATACAAATAATTTTATGATT
This sequence comes from uncultured Bacilli bacterium, assembly GCA_934133155.1. Classification (GTDB taxonomy): domain Bacteria; phylum Bacillota_I; class Bacilli_A; order RF39; family UBA660; genus Coprosoma. Next base: position 3,304 of record CAKPAT010000002.1, on the reverse strand, counting down.
TCTATTTTCATTTTGGCATATGTCACATAATTCTTCCTCTGATAAACTACCACATTTTTTGCATTTTTTTGTTTTTTCTTTAACTTCTTTTACTGATTTACTAAATAATTCAATGATTTCGTCATCTAATTTTAATGTTTCTAAAGCTAATCTTTCTGCTGTTTTTTCACCAATTCCAGGAAATTTTTTAAAGCATTCGATTAGATTTGAGATTGTTTTTGGGTAATTCATTAGAATAATCCCGGCATACCTTGTGTATATTTACCTAGTTTTTTTTCAGTATCTTCATCAATTTTTTTATTTGCATCGTTTACAGCAACTAAAATCATGTCTTCTAGCATTTCTAAATCTTCTTTTTCTAAAGATGTTGCATTAATTTTCACCTTTGTTATTTCTTTTGTACCTTTAGCTTCTACCGTTACTATTGATGATTTACCTTCATAGATGGTTTCATCAATTTCTTTTTTTGCATTCATCATTTCTTTTTGTAATTTTTGAGCTTGTTTCATCATTGCTTGAATATTCATTTTTTTCCTTCTTTCTAATTATATTCTATAATATCTTCAAACATAGATATTATATTATTATTTTTGTTCTTAAATATTTTTTCTATATCAAAATTTTCTTCATGATATTCATATTTTCTTTTTTTACTGTTGTATTCATTTTTAATTTTCTCCCATTCGTCATTAGACACAGCTATTATTCTATATTTTTTATTTAAGGCTTTTTCTATTGTATTTTCGAGTGGGATTAGATTTTCATTAAATATATTTGTTTGTCGTGTGCTAGCATATACAAATAAAAGATTTTCGTCACTGCCAGCTTTTAATTTTCCATCTAGCAAAAGTGATGCAGCACTGCTGTATTCTTCATTTAAAATTAATTCTTTTAGATTATCAAGCTGTAGCGTAATTTGTTTTAACATTACTCTATTGTATTTTGCTAATGTGTTTTCTATTCTTGTTTCTTTTATTTGATTAATTTGTTTCTTTAGTTCTGAGTTTTCTAATGGTGATACCGGTCTGGTTGTTTCCTTTTTTACATTTATATCTCCAATTAGCGGTTTTTGAGCTATATTTTGTATTTTAGGCTTTTCTTGAAGCACTTCTTTTTTTTCTGATTGATGCTTGCTTATGAGTTTTATAATTGCTAGCTCTAAAAGTAATTTTGTATCCGACGTTTCCTTCATTTCAAAAAGATTTCTATTAAGCATTTCGATAATATTTATATAAATTTCGGCATCCGAATTTGCTAAATCTTTTATATTTTCAACATTTGCATTTTTAAAATATTTTGGTGCTTTTTTATATATTAGAATATCTTTAGTAAAATCAATTATTTCTTCAGTTAATTTAACAAAATTTACACCTTTACTGTTATATTCATCAAGTATTTCAAGTGATGTTTCTATATCATTATCAATTATACTTTTTATAAATTTTTTTAAATCTTCTTCTTTAACTGTTCCATTTATATCATATATGTCTTGCAAGGTTATGTTATCTTCTGCATATGCTCTGGCTTGATCTAGCATACCAACAGAGTCACGCATTCCACCATCAGAAATCCTAGCTATCTCATCTAAAGCTTCATCTGATACTTTAATATTTTCTTTTTCAGATATTTTTTTTAAATTTTCCTTAATTGCTTTTTGACTTATTTTTTGAAAATCTAAGCGTTGGCACCTTGAAAGAATTGTCTCAGGTATCTTATGTGGGTCGGTAGTTGCTAAAATAAATATTATGTGCTCTGGTGGCTCCTCTAGCGTTTTTAGTAGAGCATTAAATGCACCTGTGGTTAGCATGTGAACTTCATCAATTATATAAACTTTATACTTTCCATATGACGGTACTAAATTTATTTTATTTCTTAATTCTCTTATTTCGTCAACACCATTATTTGATGCTGCGTCTATTTCTATAATGTCGCTGTTATTAACTTCTGTACAACTGATACATTTATTGCATGGATTGTATCCATCCAAATCATGGCAATTTACTATTTTTGCTACTATTTTTGCTATACTTGTTTTTCCAGTACCTCTTGGTCCAGCAAATAGGTATGCATGATTTATTTGATTGTTTTTTATAGTGTTTTTTATTATTCTTACTATCGTATCTTGTCCACAGATATCATCTAATGTTGATGGTCTATATTTTCTATATAGTGCTTGATACATGACATCACCTCTAGTTATTTTATTATATCATTTATATTGACTAATTTGTGAAAAATAACTTATTTTCTTTTACTTTTAAAGAAATTTCTTAACATATCTTTTGATTTTTCATTTATATTAAGATATATTAGTTCTGTGTCTTTGTAATTTATTTGTTTTTCTTGTTTGGTTAAAAATATGACTTTTTTTATGTGTGCTTGTTTGATTGCATTTAAACACATTGGACAAGGCTCTAATGTAACATAAATATCACAGTCATTTAAGTACCATGTTTTCTTTTTTCTGCAGGCCTTTTCTATAGCATTTATTTCAGCATGTTTTGTTACTATTTGTTTTTTTTCTTTTGTATTATGTCCTTTAGCAATTACTTTTCCATTTTGTACTATTACTGCACCCACAGGCACATCATTTGTCCTTAAACTTTTTTTAGCTTCCTTTAGTGCTAATTCAGCATATATATTTTCCAATACAAACACCTTCTATAAAATAAAAAGGCACACACAAATAGAGGGACTTAAGGCTGCTATTTTCCAATTCTGACCTGGTTCGTCCGTAAATGTTGTACCATTAATAATATATAACAATTTGGAGTTTTTTTCAATACTTTTTTTATTTTAATTTGTGTATATTATACATATTATTCTGTTTTTTAATTAGAAACACTTTGCAATGTTCCACGTGGAACATTGATACTGTGTATAACTTTATTCATTATTATTTAATCAAAGTAGGGCAAGCACTCATCTTCGTTTTATTATTTTTCCTATTTAGTTTGATTTATCTTTTTTAGTTTAACAATGTTCCACGTGGAACATTGATTACTGTGTATAACTTTATTCATTATTTAATCTAAGTAGAGCATTCGCTTTTCTTCGTTTTATTATTTTTCTTGCTTAATTTAATTTATCTTTTTTAGTTTTACAATGTTCCACGTGGAACATTGATTATTGTGTATAACTTTATTCATTATTTAATCTAAGTAGGGCAAGCACTCATCTTCGTTTATTATTTTTCCTATTTAGTTTAATTTATCTTTTTTAGTTTTACAATGTTCCACGTGGAACATTGATTACTGTGTATAACTTTATTCATTATTTAATCTAAGTAGAGCATTCGCTTTTC
>CAKPAT010000001.1 GCA_934133155.1 uncultured Bacilli bacterium | reverse complement strand
AGTTAACATCGTATATTAATGCTAATTCTATTGATATTCCACTTACTTCAAATGATACGACTGCTACTGATGAACTTGTTCCAACTTTTAAGGCTGATAGTAAGAATGATAAGAAGATTACTATTACTTATCCAAAAGGATGCGGAAGTACTTATACTTGTTCTTATGTAATGAATACTGGTAGTGCGGTTAATGTTACTAAAACGAATGTTACAGTTACATTTAGTGGTACTGGTACGCTTACTGCTGTTTTAGCTGAGAAAGATGGTACAACACATACTTCTACAACTAATGTTCCTATTAAAGAGGCTAATTAATGACTAATGTTTTTGATCAAATTGATTTTGGGCCTTTAAAACCTTATTTGGAAGATGATGATGTAACAGATATTTCTTTCGATAATGGTGCACAAATTCATTTGAAAACTTTATCTAAAGGTATTTTTAGAATTGAAAATCCGGCTATTACGAATAGTTTTATGGAGAAATTGGCCTTTCAGTGTGCAAATGTTATGGGTAGTACATTTAATATGGCTCATCCGTTTTTGGACGCTGAAAGTGCTGAACTTCGTTTAGCTTTTGTGCATGATACTGTTGCTTCTAATGGTATTGCTTGTGTTATTCGTAAGACTCCGGCTAAGATTAGACTTAAAAAAGAGAAGATTGTTGCTGATAAGTATGTGGAACTTGATATTATTGATTTTTTGGAGCAATGTGTTTTAGGACACTGTAATATTGTGGTGTCTGGTGAAACTGGTTCTGGTAAGACAGAGCTTGTTAAATATTTAGCTAGTAAGATAGCAGAAAATGAGAAAATTATTACGGTTGAGGATACTTTGGAATTGCATTTGGATAAAATTTTTCCTCATAGAGATATTGTTTCTATGAAAACGAATAATATTGCGTCTTACACGGATATTTTGGAAGCTTGTATGAGACAAAATCCAAAATGGATTTTACTTTCAGAGGTTCGTAGTGCGGAAGCGGTTATGGCGGTTCGTAACTCTATTTCTTCTGGACACTATATTTTATCAACTATCCATGCAGATAAAGCGGCTTCTATTCCTAGCCGTATGTATAGTTTACTAGAAACTAACCAGGACATGGATCAGTTTTTGAAATCTATTTGTAGGTATGTACAGCTTGGTGTGCATGTTAGAGGTTACACGGATAAGGTAACGCATGCTTTCAAACGTGAGATTGCTGAGGTTACTGAATTTTATGTAACTGAAGATACTAATGAAGCTCGTCATAATGTTATTTATAGAAAAGCGGCTGATGGTAAGACGATTAGAAATAATCCTAGTCCTTATTTGATTGATTACTTGGAAATTCAAGGTGTTTATCTTCCTTCTAATCTATCTAATTTGGCAGGTGAAGAAGAAAATTTATTTGGATAGGGGGCTAATATGACTTTTTGGGTATTTTTGATTTGTGTTATAATTGTTATTTTCATTGTCCTTTATAGAAATAACAATAACACAAATACAGTTTATAAATTTGTTAATAAAAAGCTTGGATTTGTTTATGATAAGTATGCTCCTTATTCTTTTAAAGTTATTAGACAAAAGGTTAAGGATTTAGGTCAAGAATATACTTCTAGACAATATATGATTCAAATTGCGGTATTTTCTATTGGTGCTGCGGTTATAACTTATTTATATTTTTATAATATTGTTATTTCTTTGGTGTATGCTTGTGCGGCTGTTCTTGTCATTCCTTATTTAACTTATATGAGGTGCAAGAGACTTTACAGTGAGTTTATTTTTGAACAAATTCAAACTTATACTACTAATACAATTATGGAATTTAGAACTACTCAGTCTTTTGTTAAGGCTTTAGAGGGCGTTTATAATTCTAATGTTTTAGAGGATCCTGTTAAAAGTGATGTTAAAATGATGATTGATATGGCTTATGAGAATGGTACTATTGAAGCTTCTATCAATTATATGAATTCTAAATATAATTATTATATTGTTAGAAATATGCATCAATTATTTTTACAGATTACTAATGAGGGTTCTAGAGATGCCGGTGAATCTTTAGAAAATATGAGCCAAGATATTGATATGCTTGTTGAAAGTGTTTATCGTGATAGACTTGATAGAGCAGCCTTTTATAAAAAGTTTTTACAGTTTGGTATTCTTCTTTATTTAATGGTTATGCTTGTTCAGTTTATGCTTGGTATTGAAACTTATAATGAAATGCTTGAAAACTGGTGGGTAAAACTTTTACTTCATGGCATTATCCTTTTGAATACTTTCTTTATTTTGTCCGGTGTTAAATATTATAATGAAGATGTGGGGGCTGAGTAATTATGTCTGATACAGGTATGTTATTTTTGGTAATTGGCGTTATTTTAGTCTTTATCTTTATTGTTAATAATTATCTTGATACGCGAAAGTTTGTTAATGAAACGGCACCTTATTTTAAAATTTTAATGGAAGATGATTATAAGTTTTTACTTAATGTTAGATATGGTGACGATATTGATGTTAATAAATTATTTAATATTAGGGTAAGAAATTTTATTGTTATTACTGCGGCATTTATTGTGATGTTTTTGTCAAAGCTTTCTTTTGCTTATGTTTTATTATCAATAATTATTGGATTTTTTCTTGGTTTTAAACTTCCTTATATGAAGCTTAAAAATTATTATAAGGCTAACTTGCATACAATTAACTTAATGCTTCCATACTATTTAAAGAGTCTTGAAATTTTAATTCAGCATTATACAGTTCCGGTTGCATTAGCTAAATCTATTGAAACGGCACCAGATATTTTTAAAGGTGGTCTTAAAAGATTAGTTGCTAAAATTGATGCAGGTGATTCTTCTGTACAACCATATATGGATTTTGCGAATGAATATCCTGTTCGTGACTCTATGCGTATGATGAGGCTCTTATACCGTTTAGGACTTGGAAGTCAAGAAAATAAACAAGAACAGCTTATGATGTTTTCTAGAACTATTTCTTCTTTACAGAATAAGGCTAGAGAGCAGAAGTATAAAGAGAGACTTGAAAAGATGGAAAATAAGACAATGATTATGCTTTTCGGTACCGGTGGTGGTATTTTGATGTTTCTTTTGATGTCAATGATGATGATGATGAATTATTAGTTATGGACAAGTTTTAAAAATGTGGTATAATTTTATTATAGGATACAGTAAGGTAGGTGATATAAATGAAAGAAGCTGCTGGAGAGGCAAATTTAACTGTAGTTGCTATTATTTTAATAGGTGTTGTTGTTGCTGTTGTTACTCCACTTGTAAATAGTTTAATGAGTAGTACTGCTTGTAGAGCTTGTTGTACAGACGCTGGTGGTGTTTGGAATAATAATAGTTGTACTGGTGCTGATGCTTCTTATACTACTTGTGCGAGTAATGCTGGTAAAACTTGTTCATAATTTTTATATGCTTGCTTATTAAGCAGGCTTTTCTTACTATTTGAGTAATTTAAAGGGACTGTGTGGTGAGGTAAATGAGAGAAAGTATAGGAAGTACATTTTTGTATAATATGATATTTTTGTTTTTGATTATTATGTTTGGGATACTTTCTGCAACTATTAGTTATTATAAGGCTTTTAAGGTTAATGAAAGAATTGATGCGTCTATTGAGAAGTTTGAGGGGTATAACAGACTTTCAGAGGCTGAAATTAGCGATTATTTGACAAGTATTGGTTATACTTCGGATAATGATCCTAGTGCGTGTCCTGAAACTAAAAGTGGTGGAGAGTTAATTGCTACGGGTGATAATGTGAGTGGTAACCCAAATCATTTGTACTGTGTATACTTTTTTAGTGATGACACCGGGGGTAGCGATAGTGGTAAAAAGAATGGTGATAATCAACCACTTTATTACAATTACAGTGTTATGACGTTTATTTATGTTGATTTGCCGATTGTTGGAAAGTTTAAGGTGCCTGTTTATAGTAAGGCTGAAAGAACTTATAATTTTAGCGATGGTGATAATGATAGGTATAGAGGGTGATGAAGTTTGAAAGAGTCTATTAGTAATGCGATGGTTTTTAACTTAATTATTACTTTTGTTATTGTTATGATTATGCTTTTTATCGGTTCTTTGAGTTATTCTAAGGCTTATAAGGTACAAAACAAGATTATTGAGGAAATTGAAAAGGATCAGGATTTTACTGAAGATACGATGTCTAGGATTAATAGCTGGCTTCGTGATGAGGGTGTTGGGTATCATGCGAGAGAGCTTGAGGGTAGAAACTGTGCTAATAGTGTTACTAGTGCTGGTTTGACTGGTAATTTGGTTAACGCAGGTAACCGTGTTTATGATTTTTGTGTTTACCGTTTTAATACGTGTGCTGCTGATTCTGACAGTGCTAAGTGTGGGACTTATTATAGGACTATTTCTTATATGTATTTTGATTTTCCTGTTATTGGAGATTTTATTAGGATCCCTGTTACTGGGGAGACTATGACTTTTAATGAGATAAATAGTTAGGGGTGATTTTATGAATGTTATTGTTGCGAATAGATACCGTGATGCTTTGGCTTCTTTAGATATTGAGGTTATAAAAAAGCTTGAGGGTGAGTATACTGCTTCTGAGATTGTGGAAACTTTTAAGAATTTTTATTTTAACAAGATGATTTTGGATGTTACGGCTCTTAAAGATTACAAGAATATTAAGACTATACAGAATTTATCTTTGTCTTTGGATATGGAGAGGGTTGTTTTGCTTTTGGATGGCTCTCCCGAAACTTCTGCTCCTGAATATTTATCTGATTTGATCTCGATGCATATTTATAATTTTACTTTTAATATTGAAGGTGTTAAGTATTTATATGAGCATCCGAATAGTTATAGGGATGTGGCACAGTATCATCAACTAGATACTAATCATGAGGTGAGTTATGTTTCTGAACCTCGTGTTAGTAGTGCTGGTGGTGGAACTACGGTTATTAGTTTTAATAATGTAACGAATATGGCTGGGTCTACTACTTTGACTTATATTGCTAAAAAACAACTTTCTAGGAATTATAATGTTGTGGCTATTGAGGTTAATAAACATGATTTTATTTATTTTGATGAGAAAGATATGTACAGTGTTGCTAGCAGTGATTTAGGAAATAGTATTGTTAAGTATGGTAAGAATGCGGATATTATTTTGATTGATGCTAATAATAATGCTTCGGCGGAATCTTTATCAAATATTTCTATTTATTTGATTGAGCCGTCTAAGATTCAGATTAATAAGCTTTTGACTAAAAGTCCTGATGCTTTTAATAGGTGCCGTGGTAAAAAGGTTGTTTTGAATAAGTGTTTGCTTAGTCAGCAAGATATTTCTGATTTTAGTTATGAGACAAAGGTGGATGTTTTTTATAGTTTACCACCGCTTGATGATCAGTCTTCAAATAATGCGGCTTTAGATGAATTTTTTGTTAAGCTTGGTTTTCATAAGCAGGAGACTAATGTTAGTCAAAAAGTTAATTCTAAAAAAGGTTTTTTGGGTTTATTTAAGTAATTTGCCTTATTAAAGTTGACAGTGACTTTAATTTGGTGTATATTTTTGTTATATATGAGGAGGTAAATTTTATGGATTTAATAAATGTTATGGAATTATGTACAGGTGTTGTTAATGGCGGTATTCCTAATGCTGTTGGTAATGTTGTTCATTTGATTATAACTTTGATACAGATTGTTGTTCCAATATTACTTATTATTTGGGGTATGCTTGATTTTGCTAAATCTGTTATTGCTCAAGATGAAGAAAAGACAAAAGCAGGTCAAAAAGTATTTATGAAAAGACTTATTGCGGCTGCTATTTGTTTCTTGATTGTAACAATTGTTCAATTAGTTATTAACGTTGTTGGCAGTGTTGGTGGCGACAGTAATGAAGCTACTAGTGCGTGGGGTTGTGCTAAAGAATTAATAAATGGTACATCTAACTAATGTATGTTTTTATAGGAAAATAGGTGATAGAGATGAGTTTATTTAATTTCTTAGATGAAGAAGTTGTTACTGCTGCCAATTCTACTTGGTGTGGTGGTATTCTTATTCCTAATGAGCTTTTCAATATAGTTGCAACTATTATTAAGATGATTAAGATTGTTGTTCCAATATTACTTATTATTTGGGGTATGCTTGATTTTGCTAAGTCTGTTGTGGCTAAAAAGGAAGAGGATGCTAAGAAGTATCAAAAGGCTTTTATAAATCGTCTTATATCTGCTGCTGTTGTATTTCTGATTGTGTTTATTGTTCAGTTTGCTGTTAATCTTATGACTAGTATTGAAGATAAGACTAATGAAAAAGGCGAAACTGTTGCTGATACTTGGAGCTGTAGTAAAAAGTTTATTAATGGTGTAGGTACTGGTGATAATGCTGATAATTCAGAAAGTGCAGAAAAAGCTTAATATGGTTCAAGATTTAATTCTTGAACTTTTTATTTGCAAAAAATGTCTAAAATAAAAGTTTTGCAAGTGTGCTTGCAAAACTTTACAAATGTATCAATTGGTGATATTATTGTTTTGGTGATAATATGATAGTTAGAGATATGTATTTAAATAGACTTGTTTCTGCAAAGGATACTGAGTTTATTAAGGTTATAACTGGTGTTAGAAGAAGTGGCAAGTCAACGCTTTTACTTATGTTTAAGGATTATTTGATTAATTCTTGTGTTTCTTCCGATAATATAATTTACATGAATTTTGAGTCTGCTTTATTTGATGATGTTAAGGATTATAAAGATTTGTATGATTATGTTAAGAAATTTGTTAATGGTAAGAGGATTTATTTGCTTCTTGATGAGGTTCAAAATGTTTTGATGTTTCAAAGGGCTTTAAATGCTTTTAAGGTTGATTTTGATATTGATATTTATATTACTGGTTCTAATGCTTATTTGCTTTCTTCTGAGCTTTCTACTTTACTTTCTGGTAGGTATATAGAAATTAAGATGTATCCTTTATCTTTTAAGGAATTTTTGGTTTTTAATAATTATGATAATAGTGATTTATCTTCTAAGTTTAATGAGTATTTGAAGTATGGTGGTCTTCCTGCTATTACTAGTATTAAGGACAATCCTTCTTTGGTTTTATCTTATTTAGAGGATATTTATAATACGATTGTAAAAAAGGATATTATTGATAGGAATAATATTAAAGATACTGCTCTTTTGGAGAATATTGTGAAGTATTTGGCTAGTAATATTGGCAGTCCTATTTCGTCTAATAAGATTAGTGACTATTTGAATAGTAATAAGGTTACTAATAATTCTAATCATCAAACGATTGATAATTATTTAAATATGCTTGAGAAGTCTTTTATAATGTATAAAGCTGATCGGACTGATGTGAGGAGTAAGGCTTTACTTAAAACTTTGGGTAAGTATTATTTTTCTGATTTAGGTATAAGGAATGTTGTTATTGGCTTTAGAAATACTGATGATGTATGTTTAATTAAAAATGTCGTTTATTTAGAACTTCTTAGAAGAGGTTATAGAGTGAATATTGGTAAGTCTAATGATTATGAGGTTGATTTTGTGGCAGAAAATCCGAATGAAATTAAGTATTATCAAGTTACTCAAACTTTGGCTTTAGAAAGTGTTAAAGAAAGGGAACTAAGGAGTTTAGAAAGTATTAATGATAATTATGAAAAAGTTATTTTGACTATGGACAGGCCTATTAATAATGATATTAATGGTATTAAAATTGTTTATATTATTGATTGGTTACTTAGTGAATGATATTTAAAAAATACTGGATAGTTACTCAAAAATTGTCTGGTTTTTTAATGACTTATTTAAGAAATATTTTTATTTAAAAAATAACCGTAAATAAAAGGATTTTACGATATTGTGTATAGAGTAGATGGTATTTTATGTGAATACCTTGGAAATGTGAAAGGAGATTATGAGTAAAATGGACTGTTAGTATTTTTGAGAGTATAAAACATGGTGAGGAATTTTTGTATGCAGAGGGATTAAAAAAGTATTAGCGTATAAATGATGATTGGTTATACTGTAAGTGAACAACTTGCCATCTTCAATAAGTTGTTAAAAAGTAATAATAATGCTGTTTTTAATTTACAAGATTTTAAATAATCGATATTTATGTTATTTGGTTGTGCGAAATGCTTATTAAATAGAAAAATTGTTGATTTGAGATAAACATATTTTGTGTCAATTTTTTCTTTTACTATTGCTTTTACATATGGTATAATTTATGTAAAGTAGGTGAAGGCGTTTGAAAAGGTATCTTAAATATTTTATATTATTTATACTTTGTTTTATTTTTATTTTAGATAAGCCTTTGGCACAGGATATTGAAGTTTCTGATGGTTATGCTGTATGTACTTATGCTGGACTTTATAAGGATAAAAATTATGAAGAAATGGAAAAAATAAGTGAAGATGGTTCTTTTGATATGTCACAGTATGAAACTGATTATTATATGATTTATGCTTATGCTTATAGAGAAAATGGTGCTAGGAGAGTTTGGGGGGAGCTTTATAAAACAAAAACTAGAGCTGAAACTTTGGCTGGAAATTATATTCCACTTGGTACAAAAACTGAAATTACTAATTATAATAGTTTTTCTAATTCTATAAATAATTTTGTTAAATTCAATGATGGAAGTTCTTATAGGTGTCCTTCAATGGTTTATGTTTATCAAAATTATATTTATTGGAACTATGGTGAATGTTTAAGCTATGCTAAAAAAAATAATGGTAAGTGCGTTCAAATGCCAAAAATAAGTTCTGTTAGTGGAACTAGTGATAAATCAGGTAAGCTTTCAATTATAGATGCTAAAGAAGGCAGTTATAGGCAGTTTTCTTTTGATGCTTATAAAGAATCTATGGATAAAGAAGGTATAGAAACTTCTACATCTATAGCTGATATAATTAAGTGGGCTAATGATTTGGTTAGCAAAAATAATGGTGCTACTGAAGATTCTGGTAAGTCTGGTTGTACTTTAATTAGTGGCGAACTTCAAGTTTTACTTCATGATGTATTTTTTTATTTTAGTATTGCTGGTGTTATTATTTTAGTTGTGATGTCTATTATGGATTTAATTAGAGCTATTACTGGTGATGTTGATGATGCCTTGAAGAAATTTTTAAAAGGTATAAAGGCCCGAGTTGTTTCTTTGGTTATTTTGCTTCTTTTGCCTATGATTGTTACATTTATTACGAATACTGTTAATAATGTTGCGACTATTAGTGGGTATAACAATGATAATCCATTGTGTGGGGTTATACCATCTAGTACTACAACTAATACTGTTTCTAACGACTCTACTACTAAAAATGAATAAGATATTTTAAAATTGTGTTATAATATTGTTGTTTGAAGGGAGAATTTAAATGAATAAAATTTTAAAATTTATTTATCTATTTACATTTAGTTTTATTTTGTTTTTTGTTTGTTATGATTCTCCTAAAGCGGATGATGATAAATGTACAAAGTATCAATGCATTACATGTAAAGTTGTTTTAGGTGGAAATGAGAAGAACGAAGTTTATGCACAGTGGGATGTTGTTTCTGATGGAAAAGGTTTTGGCGAAGTAACTTTTTCAAAGAGTAGTATAATGTTCACTTCTGTTGAAGAAGTAAAAAAGTTTGTTTATCCTGATTTTTTCGATAAGGAAAAAAATACGCTTGTTTGTCCTACTGTCTATGTTAATAGTTATGCTAATGGGCAGAGAGGTTATAAGTATTTTGTTAGTGTAATGGCAGATGGTGATAATTATAAAAAGTCTGATAAGGTACAACTCGTAAAAGATAATAAGAAAAAGGCTATGGAAGATGGTAAAAGTGTTGCTAAAACTTGTACTTATAGTTCTAATATAAGAATTTCAGTTTTAGATGACAGCCTTAATGTTACATGTAAAGAAGGTTATGAATGTAGTGTTGATGACGATATTAAGGCTAGCATGTTTAAAGATACTTGTCCAAACCTTTATACTACGTGTGTTTCGAATGGTGCTTTGAAAATTTGCAGAGTAACTACTGATAGTACTGGTGGTTTTTCTGTGGAAGATAATCCATATAATACTTCTGAGACTGATGAGATCTCAGAGTGGGCTAATAACAAAAAAAATGATACTTATTCTTCTGAAGAAACCGATAAAGCTTCTGGATGTGAATTGATTAAAGATGATTTACAGGATTTTCTTCATGATTTATTTTTTTACATAAGTATTGGTGGAGTTATTATTGTGGTTGTTATGACAATATTTGATTTATTTAAGGTTATAACTGGTGATGTTGATGATGCGATGAAGAAGTTTTTAAAAGGTATTAAAGCTAGGTTAATAGTTCTTGTTATTTTACTTCTTTTACCGGCTATTATTTCTTTTATAATTGGCGTAGTTAATAATGTTGCTAAAATCGGTGGTTATAATAGTGGTGATCCGTTTTGCGGAGTTATTGATAAAAATTCTTAATTGAGAAATGAGGCGGTTTTTGTGGTAAACCCTATTGAAGATTTATTTAGAGGTATTTTTGCCTTTCTAGATTGTACAATTTATACTTTTATAAGTTGGGCTTATGAACTGTTAATGTATTTAGCTAATTTGGATTTGTTTGGTATGACTTGGTCTTCTAATCAAAGTATTATAGAACAGTTTTCTAGTAGAATTTATTCTTTATTGGCTGTTTTTATGCTTTTTAGATTAGCTTTTTCTTTACTTCAGTATTTGGTTGATCCAAACAAGTTTTATGATGAAAAAAGAGGAGTTTCAACAATTGTAAAACATGTTATGATTTCTTTACTTTTGATTGTTACTGTTCCAATGATTTTTACACAAGCATTTAAAATACAGCAAGTTATTTTAAATAGTGATGTTATTGGAGAACTTATTTTAGGTGAATCTAATAGTGCAGATAAAACTGACGATAATAAAGAGGAGAATAATATGTCTGCAGAGGGTGTAAATCACGATATGGCTGTTGACATGCAATTTCTTGTCTTAGGTACTTTTATGTCTATTAATACCGAGGCTTTTCCTAGTTGCTCTGATGGGCCTGTACTTGGAACGGTTTCTATGGCTTTAAGTAACGATGGAAAGTGCTTACAAGAAGTTTCAACTTTCCTTGATTCTAAACAAGAAAATATTAATTATTTTTTTCCTGATTCTGATGAATATGCAAATATGTCACAATATCCAAGAAATATTTGGAAATATTATGATATTATTAATTTGAGACAAGACGGAAAGTATCTTATTGATTATAGACCTATTTTGTCTGGTATAACTGGCATATTTATAGTTATTTTACTTTTTAGATTTTGTATTGATATAGCGATTCGTGTAGTTAAATTAGGATTTTTAGAAATTGTTGCACCTATTCCTATTGTGGCTTATATGGGGCCTAGTGATAAGGAAAGTAGCATGCTTTCTAGATGGGGTAAAGAATGTTTCTCAACTTATTTTGCTTTGTTTATTAGACTTGCCATTCTGTTCTTTGCTTTCTATGTTATAAGAATTTTATGTGATACATTTATTAATGTTACTGGTGAGGATTTGGGTTATTTATATATGAATGGTGATGCTCCTTCTACTGGTCTTATGAGCATGCTTGTTGTAGTTATGGTTATTTTAGGTACTTTAATATTTGCTAATCAACTTCCTAAATTAATATCTAAATTATTTAATACTGGTGAAGATGCACTTGGCGGTATTGGTCTTAGTCCGATGGCTCAGATTAATTCAAGTAAGATTGCTGCCGGTGCTATAGGCACTTCTATTGGAGCTGCTGCTGGTGCTTGGTCTGGGTATAAAGCTGGTAAACAAGCTGGTGCAGGTGGAAAAGGTGCCCTTGTGGGAATGCTCTCTGGAGTTAATCAAGGTTTTAATTCTCGTGGGAAACTTTCTGCCACAACGTTTGGCGATATTAGAAAATCAACATATAAGACGATGACTGGTAATGAACTTGCATCCTTTAATCCACTTGGCTGGTTGTTAAGACATGGAAGTCAGGGTGCTATAGATGAGGTTGGTGAACCATTAGATATAGCTAGAGGACAATATCGTAGCAAACAAGCTGAATTAAGTTCTATTTCCCATGCTGTTGGAGATATTTATTCTCAAATGCAGGAAAAAGGCTATCGTGAAGGCGTAGATTATAATGCAAGGCGTGAACAAGCTGTAATTCAAAGAGATGATGCTCGTAGACAAGCTGCTCAAATTTCTAGTGACTTGAGTGCTGCTAACACAAGTAAGAACGATAATGAGGCAAGATTAAATGAAGCTCGTGAAAAAGCTAAGGCTGCTTATGATAGGATGGAA
The DNA here is from genome assembly GCA_934133155.1 of uncultured Bacilli bacterium. Taxonomy (GTDB): domain Bacteria; phylum Bacillota_I; class Bacilli_A; order RF39; family UBA660; genus Coprosoma. The sequence goes on along the minus strand of CAKPAT010000001.1, from coordinate 13,855 downwards.
GCGGCTAAGAATGGTACATCAACTAGTGGTAATATTGCGTTTTCTGGTGGAGCTGTAGATGATGTACGTAAGCAGGCTAAAGCTGAATATGAAGCTGCACAAGCTGATATTGCTAGATATGAAGCCGCTTCAGCTTCTGACGCCCAGAGAGTTAACGATTTACGCAATCAATTAAATCAAGCAAATACACAAGTTACACAATCAAATAGTGTTATAAGTGACTGCGATGATATTATTACTTTAAACAATAGATATGCTGACTTAACTAATAAGGAAAATGAAGCGAGAGGTGAATTAGATGCAATTGAGAAAGATATTAAGATTTTGGAAAGTGAAAAAGCTCAACGTAAACGTTTCTATGGCATTGAAGATTCACCACAACAAAGTGTCATTGATACTAAGAAACGCATTAAAGAGCGTGAAGAAAAACTCGGTAATCAAAATAGACAACTATAATTTTTGTAAAAAGGGGATGATTTAATGAAATTTTTAATTCCAGCAAATACTAAGCAATCTATGCTTATATTTGGGGTTTTTACAACATTTGATTTGATTTTATTTGGTAGTGGACTTGGTATAACAATACTTCTTTTGATGATTATTTCACCAAATACTTTACTTACTGCGGTTATTGATTTAGCACCAGGGGTTATTACTGGCTTCTTGGTGCTTCCTGTTCCTAATTATCATAATACAAGGGTGATAATTCAGGATATTTATAGATTTTATACAACTAGACAAAAATTTGTTTGGAAAGGTTGGTGTGTTTCTGATGAGTATGGAGACAAGAAGTAAGTATACTAGTGATTTTGTTCCTGTTAAGGATATTACTAATGGAATGATTATTTTAGATACTAATGAGAAGGTTACGGGTGTAAAGATTTTTCCTCGTAATATCTGGATTTTGGATTATGATTCTCAAAATATGATTATTAATAATTTAAGAAATGTTTATAATATGATTGATTATGAATTTTGGATTATTGCAGCGGATAGACCTGTTGATATTGCGGCTTATTTATCTAGGCTTCAGCTTTTATATAATCAGCAGACTAATCCGGTTAAGAAGAAATTGATTTTAGATGATATTAATAAGGCTAATATGTTTACGACGAATAATGTTGTTGATACGGAGTTTTATTTACTTTTTAAGGATAAAGATATTGATAAGATTCAAAAGAAGATTAGGACTTTGGTTCAATCTTTTGCGAATGCTGGTCTTAATGCGACACAGACGTCTAATGATGATTTAAGGATTATTTTAGATAATTTCTTAAATGGTGGACAGACAACTACTTTTGGGACGGTGATTGGTTAATGGATATTAAGAAACAGATTGCTCCAAAGGGTTTGGAGTTTAAACCTAGTAGTATTGTTATGAGTGATAAGTATTCAACTATTTTAACAGTTATTTCTTATCCTAAGGTTATTGATCCTGGTTTTTTGGCTACTTTGACTAGTATGGCTGGTATTAAGATGGTTATTAAGCATATTCCGCTTCCTTTTGCGGTTATTAACAAGATGCTTAATAAGCAAATTGCTGAGCTTAAAAGCCGTTATCAAGAGGAAAAGGATGTTACTTTTCAAGAAAAAATTAGGCAAGATTATGAGTCTTTAGAGGAGTTTATTAAACAGCTGGCAGCAAGTCAGGCAAGGATTTTTGATTTTCAGTTGCATATTATGGTTACTGCTGATTCTGCTGAGGAGCTTACGGCTAAGAAGTTACAGCTTAAGAATTATTTAGAGGCTATGGATATGAGGGCTGTTCCTTTAAGGTTTGAACAGGAAAAGGTTTTAAAGTCTATGCTTCCTATTTTTCCTAAACAGGATATTGAGGATAGGATAGGTACGCCTATTCCTTCGCCAACTATTGCGGCAATGTATCCTTTTGTTTTTGATAGTATTAAGGATCCTGGTTTAGCTACTTTACTTGGCGTTGATTTTTCTGGTGGTGTTGTTTTATTTAATCAATTTTTATATCAGATTCAAAAAGAGCACAACAGAAATAATGCGAATATGATTATTTTAGGTACTTCTGGTAGTGGTAAATCTACGGCTGCTAAGTTAATGATTAGGTCACATATTAGGAATGATTATAAGATTGTTATTATTGACCCTGAGGGTGAGTTTGAGGATATGACAAGACTTTATGGCGGTGACTTTATTGATTTAGGTAAAGGCGGAGAGTTTGGTATGATTAATCCGCTTGAGGTTATTTTAGATGCTGATGATGAAGAGATTAAACAGGGTATGGGTTATGCGGTTTTAACGCGTTCTTTACAGACTGTTAAGGCTTTTATGAAGTATTATGATCCGACTATTACTGAAGATGTTTTGAATGTTTTTAGTGGTATTGTTCAGGAAACTTATAAGAGATTTGGTATTGATTATAATACTGATTTTACTAAGTTTACATCTAAGGATTATCCTACTATGAAGGATGTTTATGCGACTGTTAGGGGTAAGATTACTTCTATGCCTGAACAAAATCGTGAAAGGGATATTTTAGAGCATTTAGAGCTTAAGATGAGACCTTTGATTAGTGAATTACGTTTTTATTTTGATGGTACGACGACTATTAGTCCTAAGAGTAATTTTATTGTGTTTAATATTCGTGAGTTAATGAATGCTGATGCGAATATTAGAAATGCTTTATTCTTTAACGTTTTGAAGTATGCTTGGAGTTTAACTTTGGATTCTAATATTAATACTGTTTTAGCGGTTGATGAGGCTCATGTTTTGCTTTCTGGTAATAATACTTTAGGTGCAGACTTTTTAGCACAAATTCAAAGACGTGCGAGAAAATATAATACTGGTACGATGATTATTACTCAGCAACCTACTGATTTTAGTGATCCTAACGTGATTACTCAAGGTAAGGCTATTTTTGATAATGCTTCATATTATTTGGTTATGGGTCTTAAGAAACAAGCGGTTGATGATTTATCTAGGCTTATTGACTTGAATGATAATGAAAGAGAAAATATTAAGGGTTATTCTCAAGGTGAGGCGTTATTTATTTGTGGTAGTAAACGTATGAGAATTAATGTTGTGGTAACTGAACAAGAACTTGATTCATTTGGTTCTGGCGGAGGTTTATAAGATAAGAAGGTGATAGTATATGCCGTTTAAGGGTTTGATTAATAAGGCGTCTAATAAGATTAAAAGTGCTTTAGAAAATTCTGATACATTTTCTAAGGTGGTTAGTGCTAAGAAAAAGCTTAAATTGGCAGGTATTATTGCTAGTTTTGTTGGATTTCTCGTTGCTATTATAGTTTTTGCTGCTGTTTTACTTTATTTTTTGGGTATTATTCAAAAAGCAGTTGAAGAATTTCAAGAGGTTGTTTCTGATGTTGCTGATAGAGGTGGTAATACTTTAAGCGGTGCTTGTTTACTATGTTCTACTGAGGAACTTGAGAAAATTAAAGAGGATCAATTTAATACTAAGATTCGTTTGATTGGTGAAGCTTTAGGTGATAAGGTTGATACGGTTGTTTTAGCTTCTACTATTTTATATGGCGAGATGTATTATGATGTTATTGACGAAACATATACTGCTGATTTTGATGAAAATGAGTTTTTAAGTGCTTTAAAAAGTTTTTGGCAATCTTTGGGACAAACTGGTAATTCTAATTATGATGGTATAAAGCAGGAAAAAATTGATTTGATTGATGCGGCTACACTTATTATGGTTAATTCTAATGTTAATGGAAAATATGACGAAGAAAGTTATAAAAAGGCTTTAGCTAGTCCTGGCTATGGTGGTGACAGTTGGGTTGTTAATGCGGCAGGATGTATTTCTAATACTGCGTTTCAACTTTCTAAAGAAATTTGGAATTTTATTCCTTTTGCTTCTAATTCTCCTTTTGCAAGTGGTAATTTAGTTGATGTTGGCAATGCTGTTGTTGATTCTATGAAGATATGTCAATATGGCTTTATTGAAAGTACTGTTGATTATGTTGCTGGCATTTCTGATGAAAATCAAAAGACATTAAAAAAACAGCAAGTTGCTGATGATATAATTCAGTTTGCGGAAATTTATAAAATGTTATTTAGAAATGAAAATGATACATGTGTTTATTCTGGTTCAGCTTCTACAGGTGATTATGCTAATTGGAAACAATGGGGTGAATCTTGGAGTGATATTTCTTTAGGTGGTGGTGGTAGTTTAGGTAAAATCGGATGTACTACTACATCTAGTGCAATGCTTATTGCTAAGTCTGGAACTTTGATTACTAATTTACCAAGTGGTTATAGTGAATTTAATCCTGGAGCATTTGCTACTTCATTAAATGCACATGGTGGTTATAGTTCTGGAGGCGGTATGACTTGGTCTGGATGGAATGATATTGCACCTAACTTTAATTCTGGCTATACGGTTGACACTAGTATTTATTCAGAGACTGATTTAGCAAGAACTATTGGAAATGTTTTAAATACTTTAGAAGATGGTAAATATCAGAGATATGTCCTGCTTTGCTTTAGTTGGGATAATAGTTCACAGCACTGGGTTGCTGTTGATAATATAGAAAATAACGTTGTTAAGATTATGGACCCTGGACTTGGTGCTACTCATTTAAGTGAAAAATATACTAATTGGCATGTTTTTGCCTACCGTGTTATGTGGGCGACTGATGTTACTAATGGTAAAAGTACTGCTAATAGTACTTTAGATATTTCTAATTCTAGTTATAAGAGTAGAATTGATGGTTTGAGTGAATTTTATCAAGGTGGAGATAGGCTTGGAAATGTTCCTATTGGTAATACGATTTATATGGTTGCTGGATGTTTGCCTTCTTCATTAATGGCTGCTTATTATATGTATACTGGTGAAACTCCTGATGTTACTAAATTTACTGATGATATTATTAAGCAAGGTGCTTGGATTAATGGTGGTGGTGGTGTTACTTCTCCATATTTTGATACTTTGGAAAGTTCACCTATTATTACTCAAAATTGGGGATTATCACTTCAACCGATTAAAACTGATATGAATACGGTAATTCAAACATTAAAAAGCGGTAAAAAGATTTTAGTTAATATTAGGCCTAAATCTGGCATGTATAAAAATGGTTCAGGACATTTTATGATGCTTGATCATTATGATGAAAGTTCTGATAAGATATATGTATTTAATCCTAGTGGTTATTCAGATGGACAAGGTTATCAAAGTAAAGATACTGTTCAAAATGAAATTTTAAATCATTTAAATAATGGCCTTTGGGAAATTAATAGTAGTAAGGTTAGTTCACTTAATTCTTGTGGCGGAGATGCTGATGATGAAGGTATGCTTGAATTTATTGCCGGAGTTGAAGGTGGTGACGAAGCTTATTGTAATTATAATGGTAAAGGTGCTAAAACCGGTTACGGTGTTACTAATTTAAATGATGGTGCTGGTTTAACTACTGCTTTTGGTGTTACTACTGGTGGAGATACTGAACGTGCTGCAACTGTTGGATATACTACTTTTACAAAAGATATGCAAAATGGATGTGTTGATAAGGATTATATTTATAAGATTTTTGCTCAAGGATATTATGATAATAAAGAGACGATTACTTCTTATTTAGAAAGTCAGAATGTTAGTGGTTTAACTAATGCTCAAATTGGTGTTTTAGCGAGTGTTCTTTACGGTGGCGGAACATCACATGAAAAAATTATTGAAAAGATAAAAAAATATGGGGCAAATAGTTATGAAGTGTTTAATTGTTTTGTAAGTATTCCTTGTGGATTTACTAATAATACTTATAAAGATGGTCTCGCTAATAGACGTGCTGCGGAATATGAAGTCTTTATAACTGGAAACTATAAGGCTGTTAATCCGGGTAAAAATTATGCTTATTTTGCGGCTATTGATTCTATGAGTGCACTTAAAGTATATGAGAAAACTTGGCCAACTGGAAAATAGTAGAGATTTATTCTCTGCTTTTTTGTTTGAAAAAATAGTGCTTTTGGCACTATTCAGCGTTTTTCTTAGCAAAAAATTCGTTTATGTTGGCTTTTTGAATTATTTCTTTAATTTCTTTGCTAAATTCTTCTGTGTATGTTTTCATATTACCGCATTTTGATGTGATGTCACCTAGAGTATAATCTATTGTGCATTTATATTTTCCTTTTTTATATTCATATGTTCCTGTTTGAGAGATTGTGTTATTTCCTGATTTGCTGTTATCGGTAAATATGTATTTTGTTTTGATTGTATTTGAACCATTATATGTTAAATCAACTTCTTCTTGGTAGTTACTATTCATATTAGTTATTGTTTTAACTAGTTTGTTTAGTTTTGTGTCATATATATAGTTTATTGTTTCAGTGTTTTCTTCAGTTTGATTGGTTATGTTTTTAAAATACATGCCAATATCTTTGGTATAACCATTATTTGATAAGTATTTGTTTAAAGCATTTTCGTTTATTTTTCTGAATATTGACATTATACTTACAATTATTATTCCAAATATTAGGAGTATTAGAAATGTTTTTTTTATTATATCTAGTATTTTTGTTACTTTATTTTCGTCTTCCATTTATATGCACCTCTTTTAATATTATATTTGCATTTTATCATATTTTGAGTTTAAAATAAATGTTTACACGTGTAATTGACACTTTAGTTTTAAATATATATAATTATTTTAGTAAAGGTGGTTTTTATATGGAAATGATGAAGGGTAAATGGAAGTATGTTATTGTTTTTGTTATTTTAATTATTTATGTTTTAATTGCTTTATTTGCTAGTGGTAAGGCTACTTTTAAAAGGGATTATATTATAATTGGTGATAGTTTAATTGTGTATAAGGATAGTGATGGTTTTCATAAGGTTACTAGTGTCAGTGATGATTTACTTGATAAAACTTTTACAGTTTATGGTGATGGAAATAGGTATGAAAATTCTAAGGTGCAGTATGTGAATAATCAGTGGTATTTTTTTGATGAAAATTATGCGGATTTGAATATTAGTAAGTTTAATATGGCTTTTTCTGGTGGCGATTATAAGGCTTTGAATTTTTCTTCAAGGTATTATGATGATAGTGATTATGGTTTTTTGAATACGGCTTTAAATGGGTTTACTTTTAGTAATGATTTTAAGAATAGTTTAAGGGTTATTCAGTCTGATTTTGATGGTGATGGTAATTTAGAGAGTATTTATACGACGACTAATTTTTCTTTAGGTGGAACTTCTGATAGTTATTTATCTTTGATTTTTATGGTTAAGGATGGTAATGTGAGTGCTATTAATAAGTCTTCTAATAAGCCTTTTAGGATTTATAGTGTTTTAGATTTGGATAATGATGGTGTTTATGAATTAGTTGTTAATTATGGTGATATTGATTTATCTGATTTTAATTCTAGGTATCAGATTTACAAGTTAAAGGATGGTAATTTTGTTTTGAGTGGTGAGTTATGAATAAGAATATGAAATTTTTACTTATTTTTGTAGGGTGTATTTTGGTTTATGCTTTTTTGATTTGTTTTGTTTTTAATAAAAGTTTATTGGATACGGTTAGTCCTAAATATATTGTTTCTAAGGATTTTGTTTGGAAGTTTAGTGGTGATGAAATTTCTGATTATAAAGATAGTGATTATTTGAAGTTAAAATATAATATTTATTTTAATGATGGTGTTAAATATGGTAGTGTTTTAAGAAATGGTTATGTTAAGGTTAATGGTGAGGTTTTAAATGGTTATGTTTTAGCTTCTAATATTAATGGATTTAAAGTTTTGAATTTTGATAAAGATGATGTTTCTATTTATTCTAATGCTTTTTTACAGGATGCGGCCCATGGTTTTTCTTCTGATTATTATCAGTATTTTAATTCTTATTTAATTCAAATTGATTTGAATAATGATAATAAAAAAGAAGATGTTTATGTTATTTCTAATATTTCTTCTATGGGTAATTTACCTGGCAGGTCTTTGATTTTTATGACTGATGGTGATAAGGTACTTGATACTTTTGTGAATGATGGTAAGTATAAGTATGATGTTAGTTATATTGTTGATTTTGATGGTGATAAGAGGTATGAGATTATTGTTTCTAAGGAAAGTTTAGATGGTAATAAGTGTTTTCAACTTTATAAATTTTTAAATGGTAAGTATGTTTTAAAACATGATTGTACTATTTAGTTATAAATGATATAATATCTTTGTTTTATGGAGGCGATTTTATGAAGCTTAAGATGACTGCTGATTCTAAAAGTTGGCTTGTTTTTGGTGGCTTTTGTATTATTTTACTTTTTTTTGTAGCTATTGTGGAGCTTAATTTTATTCAGCTTGCAAAGGGTGATTTGGAGCATCCTTTTTGGGGGTTAAATCCGTTTCCGGCTTTTACTCCTGAGTATCTTCACATTACTATTCCACTTTATTTAGTTGCAGTTGGTGCTAGTTTGTTTAGTGTCAAAGATAAGTTTTTTACGATGGAGAAGGGTATTGGTTTTTCTACGCAGCCTAAGTATGATAGTAAGGGTTATTCTAAATGGCTTTCTGATAAGGATCTTAAGAAAGAGCTTAAGATGGTTAAGGTTCAAGATGAAAAAGCTGTTGCTGGTGGGTTACCACTTATTAATGATGGCAAAAAGATGTGGGTTGATGATAGTGGTTCACATACTTTGATTATTGGTTCTACTGGTGCTGGTAAGACACAGGTTGCTATTTTTCCTCTTGTGCATTCTTTGGCTAAACATGATGAGTCTATGATTATTACCGACCCTAAGGGTGAGATTTATGAAGAGACAGCTAATATGCTTAAGAAGAGGGGTTACAATGTTATTGTTCTTAATTTCCGTGATCCTTTGCATGGTAGTGGTTGGAATCCTATGCATTTGCCTTACAAGTATTATAAGGATGGTAATACTGATAAAGCCAATGAGCTTACTGATGACTTAGCGGCTAATATTTTGTATGATGAGGGTGGTCAGGGTAATGATCCATTTTGGCAAAATACTTCGGCTAACTATTTTTCTGGTATTTGTTTAGGTTTATTTGATGATGCGAAAGAGGATGAACTTAATTTAAATACGATTAATTTATTTACGACTGTTGGTGAGGAAAAGGTTCCTGGTACTAAAAATTTGTATGCGAATGAGTATTTTAAGTTAACTAAAGAACCTACTTCTCCAGCTTATGTTAGTGCGTCTTCTACGATTTCTGCTCCTAGTGATACAAGGGGTAGTATTATATCTGTATTCCAGCAAAAGATAAGACTTTTTGCTTCGCGTGATAATTTATCGGAAATGCTTTCACATAGTGATTTTGAGTTTGAGGATATTGGTAAAAAGAAAACAGCTGTTTTTATTGTTATTCAAGATGAAAAGAAAACTTATCACTCTTTGGTTACAATATTTTTGAAACAGTGTTATGAGGCTTTGGTTGATTATGCACAAAAGTCTGGTGGTCAGCTTCCTTATCGTACTAATTTTTTACTTGATGAGTTTGCAAATATGCCTGAACTTAAGGATGTTGATGCGATGGTTTCTGCTGCACGTAGTAGAAATATGAGATTTTTCTTTGTTATTCAGAACTTTGCTCAACTTTCTAAGGTTTACGGTAAAGAAAAAGGAGATACAATTAGAGGTAACTGTACGAATACTGTTTATTTGATTAGTAGTGAACTTACGGCTTTGGAAGAGATTAGTAAGATGTGCGGTGAAGTTAAGGTTAAGACAGATAAGAAGGATAAAGATGGTAATGCGGTTGAGGAGACTAGACCTTTAATTACGATTAGTGATTTACAGAAACTTAAGATGGGTGAAATTATTTTGCTTAGTCTTAGACGTAATCCTTTTAGAACTAAGTTAAAATTAAACTGGCAGATTGATTGGGGCAAGTATGATACTTGTGAGAAAGCTGGTTATCCAACTAGAGAAAGACAGCCAATTCATGTGTTTGATTTGAAGAGTTTTGTTGATAAGAAAAGAGAAGAGAAGATGAACAGTTTGGTTAATCAATTTTCTCAATCTGCTTTTGGTCCTATGGAGCCTAAAGGGGTTAATTCTGATTTGAAGGCTGATTTTTTCAGAAGTTTAAATCAGAAGATTGCTGAGGAAGATAAAATAGTTACTGATCAGGTGCAAAATTTTGCTAAGATTAATCCGATTAAAATGGAGGCTTTGAAACCTAGAGAAGAGGTTAAAGAGGTTAATAATGCAGTTCCTAGTTTTATTAACACTTCTGATAGTGTTAAGCCTGATTTATTTAAGAAAGAGGATACATCTAAGTTTGTTTCTACTCCTTTAAAGAAAGAAGAAGTTTCTAAAAATGAAATGCCTTTTAAAAGTATTTTTAAGAATGCGAAAGAGACTAATTTTGATAAAGATTTTGCTTCTAAAATTACGGCTTCTGTTAATAAGAAGGCTATTGAAGATAATAAAAAGGTTACTGATGATCAATTTTTTGATGACTTCTTTACTGATGATGATAATTAATAAATGCCCTTTATGGGTTTTTATTTTGTTTATAAAGGATTTTTGTATATTTTTCCTTTAGATAGGAACAAAAAAACCAGTTTTAATTAACTGATTTATTAAAAGGTGAAATTATATTGATTTCACTTTTTCCGTTTAAAACGTTTTCGCTCCATTCAAATGGTTTGTCTTTTTCTTTTGAGGTAGATTTCTTTTTGCATGGTTTGATGTTTGCAAAAAAGTTTTTTTGGGAGTTTAGTAATTCTTTTTTCTTCATTTTAATCTTCCTTTTAGTCTTATTATATATTTAAATTATTTATCTAGTAAAAAGTCTATTATGTTTTTATGTATTATGCCATTTTGGGAAAAATCAAATGTGTCGTTTGAAATGACATATTTAGGGTAGTTATCTTGGATATTATTATAAACGCCAAACTCTCTATCAATAATGTCGTCGTTTAAGTGAAATGCTACTTGATAGTAAATTTTTTCTTCATATTTTGTAGCGATAAAGTCTATTTCACCGGCTTCCATTGTTCCTACTTTTACGTCATATCCCCTTGATATTAGCTCATTATAAACGATATTTTCTAGGTATACACCCATTTGTTTTTTTCTTTCGCTATTGATTACTTGTCCTAATCCTAAATCGGTTAGGTAGTATTTATATTTTCCATTTAATATTCTTTTTCCCCTTACATCATATCTATTTGCTTTGTTTATTAATAAAGCTGAAAGATATGATGTTAAGGGTAGAAAATATATATCAACTCCTTTTAAATATTATTTTACGGATTTAGGATTTAGAAATGCTAGGTTAAACTTTAGGCGACAAGAGGAAAACTATATAATGGAAAATATAATTTATAATGAGCTTTTAATTAGAGGGTTTAGTGTGGTGTGGTTGAGGCTAGAACTACTGAAGGTAGAGTATATTTTGAGATTGATTTTGTATGTAATATAGGTAGTAATAGTTCTTTTTTTCAAAATAGTTATTTGCTGTTTTTATATTTTTGTTTTTTCATATATTATTTTAGAGGTGGTTTAAGTTGGAGATTTCTATTAAAGATATTGACTTTTCTTCTAGTAATATTATTGATATTAGATCAAGAGAAAAATATAATGATAAGCACATACCTGGGGCTTTAAATATTGATTACCGTGATTTGATTAATAATCATAATAAATATTTAGATCATAATAAAACTTATTATATTTATTGCCAAAGAGGTATTAGGTCTAGGCAAGTTATGCTTGTTTTAAGAAGACTTAATTATAATGTGATTAGTATTATGGGCGGTTATGAGGCTTATATTTTGGGAGGCTATGATAAATCATAGTTTTTTTCTTTTCCTTGTGTTATAATACTTAAAGATAAGAGGGTGTTTAAATGGAATATGTTATTTTGATTTTACTTGTTTTAGTTCTTATTATTAGTATTATTTCTTTGACTAAAAATGTTAATGAATCCAATATTACGGAAAGACTGGGCAAGCTTGAAACTGGTATGGTTAAGGAAATGGGTAATTTTAAAAGTGATTTAAGTAAGGATTTAATGGATGATTTTACAGCTTTAGAAGGTAAGATTGAATACCGTTTGAATTTGATTAATGATAGGGTTAATGAAAGACTTGATCAAAATTTTGAAAAAACTAATAAGACTTTTGTGTCTGTTTTGGAAAGGCTTTCTAAGATTGATGAGGCACAAAAGAAGATTGACAATTTATCTAGTGATATTGTTTCTTTGCAGACGGTTCTTACGGATAAAAAAACTAGAGGTATTTTTGGTGAGGTTAATTTAAAGCATATTTTGGTTAACGTTTTTGGTGAAAATAATGATAAGATTTATAAGTTACAGTATGGTCTTAGCAACGGGACGATTGCAGACTGTGTTTTGTTTGCACCTGAACCTTTAGGTATGGTGGCGATTGATTCTAAGTTTCCTTTAGAGAACTATCAAGCTATGGTGGATATTAAAAATAGTAATAGGGCTTTAGCTGAAAGAAAGTTTAAAACAGATATGAAAAGACATATTGATGCGATTGCGGATAAGTATATTATTCCTTCTGAGACGGCGGAGCAGGCTATTTTGTTTTTACCAGCTGAAGCGATTTTTGCGGAGGTTAATGCTTATCATCAGGATGTTTTAGATTATGCTTATAGTAGACATGTTTGGATTACTGGTCCTACGACTTTAATTAGTACGCTTACTACTTTACAAATCATTATTAAAAATATGGAACGTGATAAGTATGCGAAGGTTATTCATGAGGAACTTACTTTACTTGGAGCTGAATTTAAGAGGTATAAGGAAAGATGGGATAAGCTTTACAGAAGTATTGAGACTGTTAGTAAAGATGTAAAAGATATCCATACAACTACTGATAAGATTACTAAGAGGTTTAACAGTATTAATCAGGTAGAGATTGGGGAGATTGAACATGAAGAAGATTAATTTTTGTTTTATATTTGTAATTATTTGTTTATCACTTATTAAGATAATTGGTAGTTTAGATTCTGGTATTGTTAATATTTTAAAGGATTTAAGTATTATTTTAACTGTTTTTATTCCTTATATTTTGAAGAATAAGTTTCATGTTAATTTAGGTGAAGGTTTTATTTTTATTTATTTGATTTTTATATTTTTGGCACATTATTTAGGGGTTATTTGTGGATATTATAATGAGTGGGATGGTTTTGATAAACTTACACATTTTTTATCTGGTTTTTTGACTAGTTATGTTGCGGTGCTTATTTTTAGTAAGTCTAATGGTAAAGGTGTTTTATTTGGCATTTTGTTTATTATCAGTTTTACTTGGATGTGTGCCGGCTTATGGGAAGTTTTTGAGTTTGTTTGTGATAATTTATTTGGTGGTGACGCACAGCGGGTTTTAGAAACGGGTGTTACGGATACAATGATGGATATGATTGTGGCTTTTGTTGGGTCTATAATTGTCACTGTTTATGAATTTGCTTTTAATAGGAGGATTTTTTATGAAGGAAAAGGTTTATAATTTTATATGTAGTCATAATAAGGCTTTAACTTATGAAGAGATTGCGAGTTTATTTAATGAAGATGAGATTTCTTTACTTAATAAGTCTTTGAGTGAACTTATAGATGAGCTTAAGATTAGGATGACAAATAAGGGTAAGTACGAAAGATTTACTGATAAGTATATGAAACTTGGTAAGTTTATTGCTAATTCTAAGGGCTTTGGTTTTGTTTCTGTTTCAGATGAAGATGAGGATTATCATGTTGCTTTAAAAAATGTTAATGGTGCAATTGATGGCGATATGGTTGTTATTAAGGTTTTAGATGAAGGCAAAAGGGAAGCGAGTGTTTTACGTATTCAAAAACGTGATTTAAAGGACTGTGTTGTTGGAGAGTTTTATATTAAAGATGGTAAGAATTATTTGCATTTGGATGATGACACGTTAAAAATTTTTGTGGAGAT